>DATHSP010000411.1:0-12234 GCA_035464075.1 Thermoleophilia bacterium
GGCGGGCGACGCGAGAGCGTCGCCCGCCGCCTCCACGGTCGTGGCGGCTGCACGGCCGCGCGGTGACACGCACGACCGACACCCGGCGGGACGTCAGTCGTGTGGTCGGCTTCGCGTTGCGCCCGCTGCCGTCGCGGGCCTAGACTGCCTGCGGCGACGAAGGAGTGTGCGTGGACACCATCACGATCGGCGACGGACCTTTGACCATCGAGCAGGTCGCGGCGGTGGCGCGCGCCGGCGCCTCCGTGCGGCTGGGCGAGGGCGCGCGGGGCCGCATCGCGGCGGCGCGCGCCCTGATCGAGCGCCTGGTCGCCGAGGAGCAGGTCGCCTACGGCGTGACCACCGGCTTCGGTCAGCTCGCCACGACACACATCCCGGTCGCCAAGGTGCGCGAACTGCAGGAGAACCTCGTGCGCAGTCACGCCGTCGGTGTGGGCGAGCCCCTGCCGCGCGACGTCGTGCGCGCCGCCATGACGATCCGCCTCAACACGATGGCCCGGGGCTACTCCGGCGTGCGCCTCGAGGTGGCCGAGCTCGTCGCCGCGCTGCTGAACGCCGACCTCGTGCCCTGGGTGCCCTCGCGCGGCTCGCTCGGCGCCTCGGGCGACCTCGCGCCCTCCGCGCACCTGGTGCTGGCGATGATGGGCGAGGGCGAGGTGCTGACCGAGGACGGGGGGCGCGAGCCGAGCGAGCCCGCCCTGCGGGGCGCCGGGCTCGCGCCCGTCACCCTCGAGGCGAAGGAAGGCCTCTCGCTGCTCAACGGCACCCAGTTCATGGCGGCGATCGGCTGCCTGGCCGTCGTCGACGGCGAGGCGCTCCTCGACTCGGCCGACCTCATCGGAGCGATGAGCCTCGAGGGCCTGCGCGCCTCGGTCGGCCCCTTCCAGGAGCGCATCCAGGCTCTGCGGCCGATCCCCGGCCAGCTCACGAGCGCCGCCAACGTGCGCGCCGCGACTGAGGGCAGCGCGATCATGCTCAGCCACCTCAACTGCGACAAGGTGCAGGACGCCTACTCGCTGCGCTGTATCCCCCAGGTGCACGGCGCCTGTCGCGACGCCCTCGCCTGGCTGCGCCGCGTCGTGGGCGTCGAGGCCGACGCCGTGACCGACAACCCGATCGTCTTCGTCGACTCGGGCGCGATCATCTCCGCCGGCAACTTCCACGGCGAGCCGCTCGCCCTGGCGCTCGACCTGGCGGCGATGAGCGTCAGCGAGATCGCCAGCATCAGCGAGCGCCGCACCTTCCGCCTGCTGACCAGCTCCCTCAGCGAGCTCCCGCCCTTCCTCACCCGCGACAGCGGGCTCAACAACGGCTACATGATCGCCCAGTACACCGCCGCCGCGCTGGTCGCCGAGAACAAGGTCCTCTGTCACCCGGCGAGCGTCGACTCGATCCCGACCTCCGGCGACCAGGAGGACCACGTCAGCATGGGCATGACGGCGGCGCTCAAGCTCGAGCAGGTGATGCGCAACGCGCAGACCGTGCTCGCGATCGAGGCGCTGTGCGCGGCGCAGGCCATCGACCTGCTGGCGCCGGTCGAGCCGGGAGCCGGCACGGCGCGCGGTCGCGCCGTCGTGCGCGGGCTGGCGCCGACGCTCGAGCGCGACCGTTACCTGGCGCCCGAGATCGAGGCGGTGACCCGGGCGGTCGCCGCCGGTGAGTTCGCCGCCGTCGCACGCGGTCTCGCGACCGGCTGAGCGGGCGCGGCGGGCTCGCCGGCGTGCCGCGGTGCCCGGTCCTCCTTGAAGGTCCGCCGGCACGCCGCCCCGTCGCCCTGCTTCGCGCGCCGGACATGTCGGATTCGGCCATCTCCGGGGACATCCGCCGGGGGTCATGGTCGGAGCGCGGCCTTCATGGTACGGTTTGCCGCACTTTTACAAAGGACCCGGCGGGTCCTCGAAACTGGGAGCGATGGGGGATGAGTATGCTACATGAGCCTGCTGCCCACCGTGGCGTCGACCACGCGGCGGCCTTCAAGCAGCGTCTCGGGCTGAAGATGCTGGCGGTCTATGCGCTGTTCTACGTCGCGTTCGTGGTGGTCAACGTCGTCTGGCCGGCCAGCATGGGCTGGACGGTCGTCGCCGGTCTGAGCGTCGCCATCGTGTGGGGCTTCTTCCTGATCATCCTCGCCCTGGTCCTGGCTCTCATCTACAACAGGGCCTGCACGAGGCACGAGAAGACCTTCGAGGGTGACGGGCAGGTGCACGATGGGTGAGGTCAACGCCCTCGCGGTTGCCGTCTTCTTCATGATGGTCGGCCTCGTCCTCGGTATCTCCTTCTACACGGCGCGCCGGGCCCGCTCGGAGTCGGGTTACTACGCGGCGGGCGGCCAGATCCACTGGGGGGTCAACGGCATCGCCTTCGCCGGCGATTACCTGTCGGCGGCCTCCTTCCTCGGCATCTGCGGACTGATCGCGGTCTCAGGTTACGACGGCTTCCTGTACTCCATCGGCTACCTCGCCGGCTGGGTGCTGGCCCTCTTCGTGGTCGCCGAGCCGATGCGGCACCTCGGCCGCTACACGTTCACCGACGCGCTCGACGCCAAGTTCAACCGGCGCAGCCTCAAGCTCATGGCCGCGATCGCGACGCTCGTGGTGTCGATCTTCTACCTGATCCCGCAGATGGTGGGCGCCGGCGTGCTCATCACGCCGCTGCTCGGCTTCCCGCACTGGGTGGGAGTCATGCTCGTGGGCTCCATCGTCATCACCATCGTGGCCACCGCGGGCATGACGTCGACGACCTACGTGCAGTTCCTGAAGGGCGGCCTTCTCATCTTCTTCGCGCTGATCATCGTGATCGCCGTCTGCTTCCGCGGTCTCACGACCACCCCGGACCAGGGTGGGTCCGTCCCGTTCTACGAGTACGCGACGCTGGCCGCGGCGGAGGTCGGCGGCACGATCACGCCCGAGGACTCCGCCTACGGTGTGGTCGGAACCCAGGAGGTCACCGCCGCCTCGGGCGCCGTGACGACGTTCGTCAAGCTCGAGAAGGATGGCACCGCCACCTGGTGGAAGGCGGAGTCCGACGAGACGGGTGTCTCACTGCACGAGACCCAGGAGCAGGTGACCCGGGCCGACGGCACCGTCTGGGTGAACGGCGCCCCCGAGTCCAGCGACAACAGGCTCCGGCTCGTGGGCAACATGAGCGCCATCGCCGGCAAGACCGGGGAGGAGGCCGACACGGGGGCGATCGACCCCGTCAGGTACCTGGGCAAGATCGGCGACCCCGAGAGCACCGTGAACCTGTGGAGCACCGCGACCTTCACCGACGGCGCCGACGAGGTGTCGGTCTTCTACGCGGTGCCCACGGCGGGCAACCGGATCGTGAAGCCCGGGCTGAGCCTCGACCTCGAGGGCTCGCCGATCCAGCGCATCGACTTCGTCTCGCTTATGCTCGCCCTCTTCCTCGGCACGGCGGCTCTGCCGCACATCCTGATCCGTTACTACACCGTGCCGAGTCAGCGGGCGGCGCGCAAGTCCACGGTCGTGGCCATCGCCGGCATCGGCTTCTTCTACGTTCTCACTCTCTTCCTCGGCCTCGGGGCGATGACGAGCGCCACCGTCAACGTGCTCGACAACAACATGTCGGCGCCGCTGCTCGCGCAGTCCTTCGGGACTCTGCTCTTCGCGATCATCTCGGCGATCGCCTTCGCCACCGTGCTCGGCACCGTGAGCGGCCTCATCATCGCCTCGTCCGGGGCCGTCGCCCACGACCTGCTCGACAGGTTCGGGGGAGTGGTCAAGAACGAGCGCCAGAAGGTCATCGCCGGCAAGATGGCGGCCTTCCTGGTCGGCGCCATAGCCATCGTCCTTGGCATCGTCTTCCAGGGCGTCAACGTGTCCTTCCTCGTGGGCCTCGCCTTCGCGGTCGCCGCGTCCGCCAACCTGCCCTGCATCATCATGATGCTGTTCTGGAGGCGCACGACCTCCAAGGGCATGGTCGCCTCGATCATCGTGGGCATCGTGGCCTCGGTGACGATCATCATGTTCTCGCCGACCGCCTGGGAGCTCTACGGGCTCGATCCCGCGAACGCCCCGATCCCGCTGAAGAACCCCGGCATCATCTCGATCCCGCTCAGCTTCCTCGCCATCTACCTCGTCTCGAAGATGACGAAGCCCGACATGCTGGAGGAGCACGCCCGCGCGGCCGTCTAGCCAAGGCCGTCGTCGCGACGGCGCGAAGGCCGTCGTCCCGGCGGCGGTCGCGGAGGCGACGAGAGGGCGACAGGCCGGGTCAGACTCCCGGTGCGCCTGGGGGCCGGCCTGGGGCCGGTGACGGACCGGGGAGGGCGGCGTGCGCCGCCCTCCCCGGTCAGTGATCGACCATCACCCGCTGCCGTTCAGGGTCAGAGGATCTCCTTGGCCGGCATGGGGACGCCCGTGTAGCCGAGCGTCACGTAGTACACGGCGCGGTCGAAGAAGCGATCCAGCTCGCGGTTCAGGTCGACGGCGCGCTGCAGGTCCATCGCGGACTCCCAGACGCCGTGCTGCCGGGCTGAGACCCAGATCTCGCGCTTGAGCAGCAGGAGGGCGCTGATCAGCTCGGGCAGCGGGAGGCCCATCGCGGCGCGCTTGCCGCCGAGGTCGTGGAAGAAGAGCTCCACGTCGGCGTCATTGTCTCTGCCGCTGAAGTAGTCGTCGACCTGTGAGAGCGCGAACTCGCCCGAGTGGGCCAGCTCCTCGTCCGACACCACCCGATACGACGGTGTCTGTGGGTTGGTGCGGATGCCGTCGATCCACATCGTGGCGATCTCCTCGCCGTGGTCCTGGACGAAGGCCTTGGGAAGGTGACTGACCGGGCCCAGCGGCAGCACGACGCGCCGGTAGACCTCGTTGAGCGTCTGGGCGCTCGCGGCGTACACGGCGGCCAGCCCCGTCAGGATGCCCTCCCAGCCCGCGATCGTGCCCCACACCTCGCCGCCGCCGAAGTCGCGGATGGCGAGGAGGAAGAACAGGATCGTGAGCAAGAGGAAGATCGCCTGCAGGGCGCGGTTGAGCTTGAGGGTGCCGACGAACATGTACCCGGTGAACACGCCCCAGGCGACGAAGTACCAGGCCATCGCCGTCTCACTCGGGGCGGCGGCGAACGACGAATCGGGGAAGATGGACGGCAGCAGCCAGAGGCCCACCAGGGTCAGCCAGAAGAAGCCGTACGACGTGAAGGCGAGGGTGCCGAACGTGTTGTTCTTTCGCCACTCCATGACGCCGGCGATGATCTGGGCCATGCCTCCATAGAAGATGCCCATGGCGAGGATCATCGAGTTCAGCTCGTAGAAGCCCGCGTTGTGGATGTTGAGAAGGATCGTCGTCATGCCGAACCCCATCAGCCCCAGTGGGGCCGGGTTGGCGTTGCTGTCCAGCAGCTTGGCGACCGTCTCGTTCGAGGTCAGTGCTAGGGCCATGCGCGTGTCTCCTCCCATGATGCTCACGGGGATCGTGGTCTCGGGGTCGGGGTGCCCGCCGGCGTACGGCGACCGGCGGGGCCGGGCCGGGCGACAGGATACGTGCGCGCGACGGGGCTTGTCCACCCGGGTGCGCGTCACGCGGGCGGGTCATGTAGAGTGTCCGATGATGCCGCGCGCCACGCACCCGGCCGGCCGGGGGCCCGGCCCCAAGGACGCCCGACGGAGCCGATGACCGACACGATCAGGGTCGACCTTCACTGTCACTCGTACCTGAGCGACGGGGACCACTCACCCGAGCACCTGGCGCAGCGGCTGGCCGCCGCCGGGGTCGCCTGGGCGGCGCTGACCGATCACAACACCCTCGACGGTCAGGAGCGCTTCCGCGCGGCCGCAGAGGAGCGCGGCGTACACTTCGTCCCCGGTCTCGAGATGGACGCGCGGTCGACCGACGGCCCGCTGCACCTCCTGGCCTACGGGTTCGACCTCGGCGACCAGGCCCTGCGGCGCGCCCTGCACAGCGTGCGCCGGCCGCTGCGGTCCACGGCGCGGTACTGGGTCCGGCGCGCCCGCTCGCTGGGTGGGCGCGCCTCACTGCCGGGCGCGGGCCGTGCGCGGGTGGGCGGCGTTTCGCCGTACCGTCCGCCGGACGTCGCCGCAGCCATCGACCTGATCCACGGCGCGGGGGGGCTCGCGTTCCTGGCCCATCCGCTCGCGGCGCTGCTCACCGTGGAGCGGCTGGAGGATCTCCTCGACCGGGTGCAGCCCCTCGGTCTCGATGGCCTGGAGGCGTTCTACAAACCGTGTTCGGTCGGGGAGCAGAGCGATCTGCTCGCGGTCGCCGAGCGTCGCGGCCTGCTCGCGATCGCGGGCAGTGACTTCCACGGCCTGCACCACGCGTTCGGCGCCAGCCCCGGCGTCGACATGCGCCGCGAGCACTGGGAGCGCTTCGCCGCTCGCCTGGGGCTTGGCTGCGAGGCACCGCGCCGCGCAGCCGACGACGGATCCGCGACGATGAGGTGGCAGCTTGACTGCTGACGAGCGGTCCCCGGACAGGCTGTTCCTGCGCCGCTGGGCGGGCTTCATCGTGCGCATCGTGCTGCCGGCGGCGCTCACCGGCGCGCTCTTCGTCCTCGCTGTGTTCCTCGTCCTGATCCCCTCCCTCGAGAGCCAGCTTCTGCAGGGTAAGAAGGAGACCGCCCAGGAGCTGACGCGTGTCGCGGTCAGCATCCTGGACGAGTACTACGCCGAGGAGCAGGCCGGCAGCCTCACGCGCGAGGAGGCCCAGAGGGAGGCCGCCGCGCGCATCGAGCTGTTGCGCTACGGCGAAGAGGGAAAGGACTACTTCTGGATCACCGACATGGGGCCCACGATGGTCGTGCACCCCTACCTGCCCGAGCTCGACGGCCAGGACCTCTCCGACTACGAGGACCTGCGCGGCACGCGCATGTTCGTCGCCTTCGTCGAGGCCGTGCGCGAGCAGGACTCGGGCTTCGTCGACTACTACTGGCAGTGGAAGGACGACCCCGACCGCGTCGTCCCCAAGCTGTCCTACGTCGAGGCCTTCCGCCCCTGGGGGTGGGTGGTCGGCACCGGCATCTACATCGAGGACGTGCAGGAGGAGATCAGCCGTGTCGAGCGCCGGCTGACCCTGACCTCGATCGGTATCGCGGTCCTGATCGCCCTCCTGCTCTTCTACGGCACGCGGCAGAGTCTCAAGATCGAGAAGCGGCGTGCGTTGGCCGAGCAGGAGCTCAGGGAGTCGCACGAGAAGTACCTGACCCTGGTCGAGGCGGCCACCGAGGGTATCCTGATGGTTCTCGAGGGCAGGTGCGCCTACACTAACGAGCCTCTTCTCGAGATGCTCGGCTACACCCACGAGGAGCTGGCCGACGCGGACGTGGCCGGGCTGTTCCTCGCCGAGAGCGACGACGACCGCGAGGCGCTCGCCGCGCTCGCTGCCGCGGGGGACGAGGAGCCGCCGCCGTTCGAGGCGCGGCTGCGAGGCAAGGGCGGCGACCCCGTCCATGTCCTCCTCACGGCGACGCCGATCACCCTCGCGGGCAAGAGCGGCGTCATCCTCATCGCCCGGAGCCTCAGCGGGCAGAAGGCGATGGAGGCGGCGCTCGAGGAGACGCGCCGCCGCTTCAGCGTCATGTCGGACACCATCAGCCTGGGCGTCTTCAGGAGCACCTGGGGCCGCAAGGCGACGCTGCTGGAGGCCAACCGGGCGCTGCGCGACATCCTCGGGCTCAGCCCGGCGGCCGACCTGGTCGGCGCCGACTGGCTCGAGCGCGTCATCGACGACGACGAGCGCGAGCGGCTCGTGGCGCGGCTGAACGAGGAGAAGTCGGTCGAAGGACACCAGCTCGGTCTGCGCCGCGACGACGGCGGGCGCGCCGACGCGTCGCTCTTCGCCATGTTGGTCGAAGACGAGAGCGGCCGGCCGCAGTATTGCGACGGTATCCTCGAGGACATCACCGAGCGGCGCCGAGGCGAGAAGGAGCGCGAGGCGCTGATCGCGCAACTCCAGACCTCCCTCTTCTTCTTGAGGGAGCCCATCACGCAGGCCGTCGGCCCGGCCGTGACCGTCGACAGGAGCGAGCCGGTCTCGAGCGCGGCCGCACTCATGAGGAAGAAGCGGGCGGGCGCCGTCTTCGTGACCGACGCCGACGGCGCCCTCCTCGGCATCGCCACTGACCACGACTTCCGCGACCGGGTGGTCGGCGGCGACCTCGACCACGCGAGCCCGGTGCGCTCGATCATGACCGCTCCGGTGGCATCGGTCTCGACCGGCGCCCTGGTCTACGAGGCCTTGCTGCGCATGCAGGACGCGCAGGTCGACCACCTCGCGGTGCTGGACGAGGCCGGGGCGCTCGCCGGCGTCGTCGGCCTGCTCGACCTCGTCGACTACCGGCGGTCGTCGTCGGTGGTGATCACCGACTCCATCCGCCGGGCGTCCTCGGTCGCCGACATCGCGGAGGCCCAGGAGCGACTGCCCGGCCTCGTGCAGGCCGTGGTCGACTCGGGCGCACAGGTACGGTACGTCAATCGCCTCATCAGCGGCGTCTCCGACGCGACGGTGCGCAGGCTGATCGCCATGGGCACGCACGAGCTGGGCCCGCCTCCGGTGCGCTACGCCTTCCTCGCCCTCGGCAGCGAGGGCCGCGAGGAGCAGACCCTGGTCACCGACCAGGACAACGCCCTGCTCTTCGAGGACCCCGGGCCCGAGAAGGCGAAGGAGACGGCAGAGTACTTCCTTGCGCTGGGGACGTTCGTCTGCGACCGGCTGGACCGTGTGGGCTACGCCTACTGCGACGGCGGCGTCATGGCCAAGAACCCGCGCTGGAACCAGCCGCTGTCGGTCTGGCGCGAGCACTTCGCCGACTGGATCCACAACGCCGACTCGCAGGCGCTGCTCGAACTCAACATGCTGTTCGACTTCCGCTGCGTCGACGGCGACGAGTCTCTCGCTCGGGGGCTCCGCGCCTGGGTGTTCGACCAGATGGAGGCCTACCAGCTCTTCTTCGTGCACTTCGCCAAGAACGTCCTGCTCTACAAGCCGCCGCTCGGGTTGTTCGGCAACATCCAGGTGGCCTCGTCGGGCGACAGCCCCAAGGCGCTCAGCCTGAAGGAGGCGCTGCTCCCCGTGACCAACTTCTCGCGGCTGTACGCCCTGAAGCACCGCGTCGACTCGACCAACACGCTGGACCGCCTGGCCGAATTGCGCGAGAGGGGGGTGATCCGTCGCGAGGCGTTCGAGGAGCTGATGCCGGACTACGAGGCGCTGATGCGCCTGCGGCTCCGGCGCCAGGCCGTCGCCCTGCAGGAGGGCCGCGAGCCCAGCAACCTGATCGCGCCGGGGGAGTGGACCTCGGCCGAGGAGGCCAAGCTGAAGCGTCTCTTCTCGGCGACCGCCGACTTGCGCAAGAAGATCAGCTTCGACTTCCTCGGCGGCATCGAGGGTTTCTGAGCTCGTGCCCGAGCCCTGGCGCCGCCGTCACACTCGGCGGGCGCTGTTCGGGAGTCGCGCGCCCCTTCGGTCGCCGGCGGCCGGGGGTATGCTGTCGCTCATGAACGACGAGGACGGAGCGCCGAGGAGCGCGGTGGGCCGCGACTGGTTCGACGAGGAGTGGGACGACGGCACGTCGGCCGCGCCGCCTGCGCGCGCTGGGGCGCGGTCCGGCTCCCGCGGGGGGGAAGAGGGTCGTGCAGCCGACGGCGGGAGTCCGGGCAGGAAGGCCGAGGGTCCGGCCTCCGAGTTCGGGGGCGAGACTGGCCGCGCGGCACGGCGGACGAGGTTCCGCCGGGTCCCGCTGACGCCCGCCCCGGACGAGGAGATACGGTTCGGCGACGGCGATGGGGAGCCCTCGGTGATACCTGCGGCGCACTACCGCTTCGGGCTGCCGCGCGTCGTCGTCATCCACTCGCCGGCGGCGCCGCCGACGGTGCCACGCGGCTTTCGCGTCCCGGTCAAGACCCTGGTGTTCCTCGCCGCCGCGGCCGTCGGTCTCTACTTCGTCTGGCCGCAGCTCGTCGGCTTCTTCGACGCCGTCCCCGGGCTGCGCACGATCGGCTGGTACTGGTTCGTCCTCATGGCCGCCCTGCAGGCGGCGAGCTTCGCCTGCTACTGGGCGGTGATGCGCGTCACCGTCCACGAGCGCCGATGGTCGGTGCTGGCCCTGACGCAGCTCACCAGCAACGCCTTCGGGCGCATCGTGCCCGGGGGCGCCGCCTCCGTCGGCTCGCTCGGCTACCAGATGCTCGTCGCCGCCGGCACTCCGAAGGGGCGCGCCGTCACCGGACTGACCGCGGCGACCCTGCTCTCGACCGCCACGCTGGTCGCTCTGCCCGTGTTCTCCCTGCCGGCGGTCTTCGCCGGGGCGCCCGTCGGTCGCAGCCTGGTGCGGGCGCTCGAGATCGGCGTCGCCGCCGCCGTGCTGATCGTGGCGGGCGGCGCCCTCGTCCTCTTCACCGACCGCCTGCTGCTGTGGCTGGGTCGCGTCGCGCACCGTGTCCTCGACCGCCTGAGACCGGCCGGCGCGCCGCGCGACGAGCTGCCGGCGCGGCTCGTCGAGGAACGCGATCTCATCAAGCGCTCTCTTGGCGACAAGTGGTGGCTGGCGCTGTCGGCCACCACGGGCAAGTGGCTGCTGGACTTCGCCTCGCTCCTCGCCGCTCTCGCCGCCGTCGGCGCCACGGCGCGGCCCTCGCTCGCCCTCCTCGCCTTCGTGGTCGCCGGCGTTCTGGGGACCATCCCGCTGACGCCCGGCGGGGTGGGCTTCGTCGAGGTGGGGCTCGCGGCCACCCTGGGCCTCGCCGGCGTCGGCGCCGCCGAGGCCACCGCCGCGGTGCTCGCCTACCGCCTCGTGTCCTTCTGGCTGCCCATCCCTGTCGGGCTCGTGGCCGGCGCCGTCTTCACGAGGCTCTACGGGGGCAAGCGGCGCGCCGGGAGTCTCGCGGCGGAGGGCGGCTGAGAAGGCGGCAGCGCGACCGCCCCGCGGCTACGCCGCGGGGCGGTCGGCCGTCGCCCCGGCCGGTGCCGGCCGGGGCTTCATCCCGAAGAGGAAGCGCACCGGTCCCCAGCGCCGTACGGCGATCTCGTACACACCGAGGCTGACCACGAACGACCCCAGCGCGATCAGAGCGAACTTCGCCCACACCGGCCAGGCCCACGCGCAGACGACGTAGGCGAGGGCGACGATGACGGTCTGGTGCAGGATGTAGAACGGGTAGGCGGCCTCGGTCGCGTACTTCAGCACGCGGCCGCCGCCCATGAAGAAGCGGTGCCCGAGGCCGAGCAGCCCGAGGATCACGCACCACACGCCGACCTCGTAGAGCAGCTTCTTGCCGACGTAGACACCGAGCGTGTCCCCCCACTCGCGCGGCTCGGCCCAGATGTACACGACGCTGGCCACGAGGCCGACGACGAGCAGCCACACCCAGTCGCGGTCGATCACCCGGCCTATGCGTTCGTCGGCGAGCAGCACGAAGCCCAGCAGCACGAGGAGGAAGAAGCCGATGGGCGGCTGGCCGCTGAGGTCGTCGTCGGTCTGCAGCCACGGGAGCAGCAGGATGAAGACCGGGATCAGGACCAGCAGCACCGGCGCCTGCGCCGCGCGGGCGAAGCCGGCGACGAGGCGCCGGCCGCTCGCCCGGTTGCGGAGCCAGAGGAAGACGGGCAGGCCGACGAGCGAGAAGACGAAGAGGAAGAGCACGAACCACATGTGGCCGGGCGTGAAGCCGCCCCGGTAGCCCTCGAGGCCGCCGTCGGTCGTGGTGGTGAAGAACTTCGGCAGGTACTCCCAGTACGAGATCTCGCCGTTGCCGTGCCAGCGGTACGCGAACCATGTCTGCGGCGGCACGATGACGAGGACGCCGAAGACGAAAGGCAGCAGCAGGCGCTTGGCGCGCTCGCCTGCGTACTGCCCGGCGCCGCGGTGACGGAAGGCGAGCCACGAGGCGGCCCCTGCGAGCAGGAAGAGGAGGCTCATGTGCCAGGGGCCGACGAAGTCGATGAAGCGCTGCGCCGCCTCGCTCGTGGGGTCGTTCTTGACGTAGAAGTCCTCCTCCCAGTTGAAGACCCGCGCGGTGTGGAAGGGGATGAGGAGGAGGACGGCGGCGATGCGCAGCCAGTCGATGTCGTCGCGACGCGGAGGGCGTTCGATGAGGGCCTGCTGCGTCATGCTGCGAGCAATCTAGCAGGGCCATGCGCGAGGGCAAGTGTTGAACCGCGTGACGGCGGTCACGGGGGCGACGAAGGGCCAGCCGGCAGGGAGCGGAGGAAGCGGCGGGCCGTGGAACGGACGCGGCGGCGCGCGCCGCGGCCGACG
>DATHSP010000412.1:0-6245 GCA_035464075.1 Thermoleophilia bacterium
CCATCATCGCCCACATCGACCACGGCAAGTCGACCCTGGCCGACCGCATGCTGGAGCTCACGGGGACGGTCAGCGCCCGCGACATGAAGGAGCAGATCCTCGACAAGATGGAGCTCGAGCGCGAGCGCGGCATCACCATCAAGTCGCAGGCCGTGCGCATCCGCTACCGGGCCCGGGACGGGGAGGAGTACGAGCTCAACCTCATCGACACCCCCGGGCACGTCGACTTCACCTACGAGGTCTCGCGCAGCCTCGCCGCCTGCGAGGGCGCGGTGCTGCTCGTCGACGCGACCCAGGGCGTCGAGGCGCAGACCGTCGCCAACGCCTACCTGGCGATCGACAACGACCTCGAGATCGTGCCCGTGCTCAACAAGATCGACCTGCCGGCGGCCGACGTCGCCGAGGCCGAGCTCGAGCTGCACGAGCTCACCGGCGCGACCCACGACGAGGTGCTCACCGTCTCGGCCAAGACCGGCGCGGGCGTCGAGGACGTGCTCGAGGCGATCGTCGCCCGCACGCCGCCGCCGGGCGGCGACCAGGCGGCGCCGCCGCGGGCGCTGATCTTCGACTCCGAGTACGACCAGTATCGCGGAGTCGTCGCCTACGTGCGCGTCGTCGACGGGCGCTTCTCGCGTCGCGAGGCGGTTCGCATGATGGGCAGCCGCCAGGAGGCCGAGATCGAGGAGCTCGGCTACTTCGGGCCCGACATGGTGCCGCTGGACGCCCTCGAGACCGGCGAGGTCGGCTACATCATCACCGGCATCAAGGACGTCGCCCAGGTGCGGGTCGGCGACACCATCACCAGCCGGGCGCGCCCGGCCACCGAGAGCCTGCCGGGGTACAAGGTCGTGCAGCCGATGGTGTTCACCGGGCTGTTCCCGACCGAGGGCGACCAGTTCGAGGAGCTGCGCGACGCGCTCGAGAAGCTGAAGCTCAACGACGCGGCGCTGATGTACGAGCCGGAGAGCTCGACCGCCCTCGGCTTCGGCTTCCGCTGCGGCTTCCTCGGGCTCCTCCACATGGACATCGTGCGCGAGCGCCTCGAGCGCGAGTACGACCTCGAGCTGCTCACCACGATGCCCAACGTCGAGTACCACGCCTACCTGACCGACGGCTCGATGCAGGCCGTCCGCAACCCGGCCGAGATGCCCGACCCGGCGCGCATCGAGCGCGTCGAGGAGCCGTTCGTGGCGGCGAGCATCCTCGTGCCGAGCTCGTACGTCGGCACCATCATGGAGCTCTGCCAGGGCCGTCGCGCCGACTTCGTCGACATGAAGTACCTGTCGCCCGAGCGCGTCGAGATGCACTATCGCCTGCCGCTGGCCGAGATCGTCCTCGATTTCTTCGACCAGCTGAAGACGCGTACGCGAGGCTACGCGTCACTCGACTACGACGTCCACGGCTACCGCGAGAGCGACCTCGTGAAGCTCGAGATCCTCATCGCCGGCGACCCCATCGACGCGCTGTCCCTCATCGTGCCCCGGGAGCGCGCCTACCTGCGCGGCCGGGCGCTGGTCGAGAAGCTCAGGCAGAAGATCCCGCGCCAGCTCTTCGAGGTACCGGTACAGGCCGCGATCGGCAACAAGGTCATCGCCCGCGAGACCATCAAGGCGAAGCGCAAGGACGTGCTCGCCAAGTGCTACGGCGGCGACATCACCCGCAAGCGCAAGCTGCTCGAGAAGCAGAAAGAAGGCAAGAAGCGCATGAAGAACCTCGGGGTCGTCGAGGTGCCGCAGGAGGCCTTCCTCGCCGTGCTCGAGCTCGACCAGGACTCGAGGGAGCGATAGGTGGGGCCGGCCGGCCAGCGCGGGGAGCCGGGACGGCCGAGACTCGAGGCGCCGCACCTGCGCTTCCACGCCTCGTTCCTGGCGGCCCTCGAGGAGTACCAGGCCGAGGGCCGCCATCTGGAGCTGCCGGCGGTGCTCTTCGCCGACCCCGCCGAGTTCGCGCGTTACGTCGCGGCGTTGCGCGCCGACGTGGCGCGCCCGGGGGAGCCGGACCGCTACGTCGCGGCGCTCACCGGCTCCGCGCCGCCGACGCCGCCCGACGGGGGCTACTCGCCACAGACCACGCTGTGGTGGGTGCGCGGCGAGGACTACCTGGGCCGCCTCGCGATCCGTCACCATCTGACCGAGGATCTGCTGCGCGAGGGCGGCAACATCGGCTTCGAGGTGCGGCCGAGCGCCCGCCGGCAGGGGCACGCGACCGCGATGCTGGCCGCCGCGCTGCCCATCGCCGCGTCCCTCGGTATCGAGCTCGCCCACATGGACTGCGACGTCGACAACACGGCCTCGAGGCGCGTGATCGAGAAGAACGGCGGGCTGATCGAGCGCGAGCAGGGCCGGAATCTCTTCTTCCTCGTCTCCACGTCGCCGTGGGCGCGATGAGCGACGGTCCCGGCTCCTTCGCCGGCCCTGTGCGTCACGTCTACGTGCACGTGCCGTTCTGCCGCGAGCGCTGCGACTACTGCGACTTCGCCTCGACCGCCGTCGGCCCCGCCGCCGGATGCCGAGACGCGACGGGCGATGAGGGTCGGGCGCGGCTGCTCGACGGCTACGTCGCGGCTGTCGCCGCCGAATGGGAGCGCGAGGCGGCGGCGCACGACGTGCGCCGCCTCGAGACGCTCTACCTCGGCGGCGGCACCCCCAGCCTGTTGGGGCCGGAACGGCTCGAGCAGATGCTCGAGCCGTTCCGGCCATTCCTGACGCCCGCCGCCGAGGTCACGGTCGAGACGAATCCGGAGGACGTGGACGAGGGCTATGCGCGCTGGGCGGCTGCGTCGCCGGCGGCCGCCGGGGCGCGACGCGCCGGGCGCGCGCCGCAGGCGCGACCGCCCGCCCGTCGCGGGCTGCGCGTCTCGCTCGGCGCGCAGAGCTTCGACCCGCGGATGCGGCACGCGCTCGGGCGCCGCGCCGTCGCCGATCCGGCCGACGCCGTGCGCCTCCTTCGCGCGGCCGGAGTGACGAATCTGTCGGTCGATCTCATCCACGGCATCCCCGGCCAGACGCGCGCGGACCTCGAGGCGGACATCTCCGCCGTGGGCGCGCTGCGGCCCGAGCACGTGAGCTGGTACGAGCTCGACGTGGCGGAGGGCACAGTCCTGGCGGAGCGCCTGCGGGGTCGGGCGTCCGCCGCGACCGCCTCCGACGCGACGGTCTCCGACGCGCCGGCCTCCGCCGCGTCGCTGCCCGGGGGGGAGGAGGCGTCGCCGCGCGCCGGCCGTCCGGACGACGACGAGAGGGCGGCCGGCTACCGGCGCATCGTGCGGGCGCTCACCGCGGCCGGGTACCGCTGGTACGAGGTCAGCAACTTCGCCCTGCCGGGGAGGCGGGCGCGCCACAACATGGCCTACTGGCGTGCCCGCCCCTACCTCGGCCTCGGCGCCGGCGCCGTGTCGACGGTCGGCCGGCGACGTCGGGCGACGACGCGCGACGTCGCGGCCTACGTCGGGGCGCTCTCCAGCGGCGAGGCTCCCCCGCACGAGGTCGAGGAGCTGAGCGACGTCGATGTGGCCCGCGAGCGCCTCATGCTGGCCGCGCGCTGCGGCCTGCGTGTGCCTCTCGGCGAGGTGGCGGCGGCGCTCGCGACGGAGGCCCTGCCGCCGCTCGCCGAAGCTGGAATGGTCTCGCTGCACGGTGGTACAATCACCGTGACGCGAAAGGGGCGGTACGTCGCCAACGAGGTGAGCGTACGCCTGTTTCGCGTTTGATGGTTAAGGGGTCGGCATGACACTCAAGACGCGCCAGGAGCTGGTCCTGCGGGCGGTCGTCGAGGAGTACATCGCCTCGGGCGCCCCGGTCGGTTCCCGTCGGCTCAGCGAACAGTGCGGCCTCGGCGCCGCGCCGTCGACGATCCGTAACGACCTGGCCGAGCTCGAGGAGCTCGGCCTGCTCGCGCACCCCCATACGTCCGCCGGCCGGGTGCCGACCGACGAGGGCTACCGGCACTACGTCGACAGCATCGTCGCCGAGCGGCGCTCGCACGCGGTGCGGCCGCCGCTCGAGGTCGACCACGCCCGGACCGAGATCGACGAGGCCCTCGACGAGACCGCCGAGGCGCTCTCGCGCGTCACTGAGCTGCTGGCCGTCGTCTCCTCACCGGCCGTGACGACGTCGAGCGTGCGCCACGTCGAGGTCCTCGCCCTGCAGCCACGTACGGTCATGGTCGTCGTCATCACCACCTCGGGGCAGGTGACGAAGCGGGTGTTCACGCTGGGCGCGCCGGTCGACGAGGGCCTCGCCGAGTTCGCCCGCGTGTACCTCAACGAGCGCCTCACCGGCGCGCACCTCGGCACGCGCCTGGTGCGCGCCGCGTTCACGAGCTCCGAGCTGGGCCCCCGGGAGCGCGCCTTCCTCGAGGTGCTGCGCCCTGCCTTCGAGGTGCAGGGGCCCGCCGACGTCGAGGGGCTGCACATGGGCGGCGCCTCGCGTCTGCTGGAGAACCTGAGCCGCGAGGGGTCGACACAGCTCAACGACCTGCTCGAGGTGTTGGAGCAGCGCTACGAGCTCCTCAGCGTGATCTCCGGCGCCCTGCGCGAGGACGGCCTCTACCTGCGCATCGGTCACGAGTTGGCCACGCCGTCGCTACAGGCGTGCTCGCTGGTGGCGGCGAACTACGGGGTGGCGAACCGCAACCTCGGCACGGTCAGCGTGCTTGGCCCCACGAGGATGGACTATCAGCGCGTCATCGCCGCGGTGCGCTCGTCGGCCGACGAGCTGAGCGCTTATCTCGAGGAGATCTGGTGAGCAGAGGGCGTACCGGACGATGAAACGCGACTACTACGACGTCCTCGGCGTGCCCCGCGACGCCGGCGAGCAGGAGGTCAAGAAGGCCTTTCGCAAGCTGGCCCGCGAGTGCCACCCCGACGTGAACCCCGGCGACGCCGACTGCGAGGCGCGCTTCAAGGAGGCGGCCGAGGCGTACGAGGTCCTGAGCGACGCGGACTCGCGGGCCGCCTACGACCGCTACGGCTTCGACGGCTTGAAGGGACGGCCGCTCACCGACTTCGAGCACGTGGGCTTCGGTGACCTCTTCAACGTCTTCTTCGGCAGCGGCATGTTCGACTCGGTCCTGCGCGACGCCGGCGGCGGCTGGGGGGCGGCCGCCGGAGGGGCGCCGCCCCCGCGCGGCGACGACGTCGAGGTCGCGTTGCACCTGACCCTCGCCGAGTCGGTCTTCGGGGCCGCGCGCGAGGTGGAGGTCGCGACCGACGTGGCGTGTGCCGAGTGCGGCGGGAGCGGGGCGGCGGCCGGCACCGGGCGCGAGACCTGCCCGCAGTGTCACGGCAGCGGCCGCATGCGCGAGGTCTCGAGCCTCGGGGGGTTCGGCCAGTTCGTCCGCACCAGCACCTGCACGGTCTGCCGCGGCCGCGGGTCGATCGTCCGCGAGCCCTGCGAGAGCTGCCGCGGGACCGGGCGCGTGCGCGCCACTCGTACGGTCACGGTCGAGGTGCCCGCCGGCATCGCCGACGGGCAGCGCCTGCGTCTCACCGGCGAGGGCGGCGCAGGCGCCCAGGGCGGCCGCCATGGAGACCTCTACGTGGGCATCACCGTCGAGCCGCACGAGCACTTCGTGCGCGACGGCGACGACCTGCTGTACCGGCTCGACGTCACCATGGTCGATGCCGCCCTCGGCACGACGGCCGAGGTCGAGACCCTCGACGGCGACCTCGAGGTGCGCCTCTCGCCCGGCACCCAGTCGGGCACCGTCAAGGTCTTCAAGAACCGCGGCGTGCCGTCGCTGCAGGGCTACGGCCGCGGTGACCTCAAGGTCGTGGTCAACGTCGTCGTGCCCAAACGTCTCACGGCGGAGCAGCGCGAGCTGCTCGACCGGTTCGCCGCTGCCACCCCGGACGAAGCGTACGAGGCGGACCCGGGCTTCCTCGAGAAGGTACGCTCCGTCTTCCGCCGGTGAGCGTGCGCTTCACGCGGTACACGCTGACCGTCGGTCCGTCGCCGGCGGGGGGCGCTGCCGTGGAGTACGGCCACCCCGAAGCGGTCGCGCTGGTGCGCGCCCTCGGCGCCGACGGCTGGCAGGAGACCGCGGACGACATCGTCTTCTGGCTGCCGGCCGAGCCGACGCCCGACGCCGGGCTGCTGGCACGGCTGAGGGCGCTCGGGCGTCTCGAGCTCGCCGAGGAGGACGCCGACTGGCGCCTGCGCTGGCGCGAGTTCCACCGGCCCGTCGTCGTCGGGCCGCTCTACGTGCGCGCGCCGTGGCACGCGCCGCGCGCCGACCTCCTCGAC
>DATHSP010000413.1:0-4418 GCA_035464075.1 Thermoleophilia bacterium
CAGGAACTCCCCCGCGTGGACGCGCTCCTCGTCGGCGATGTCGGTGAGGACCACGATGGCCGCCGCGCTGTCCGTCGACTCGGCCAGTTGCATGTAGAGCTGTATGGCCTCGTACGCGGCCGCGATCGAGAAGCGGCTCGCCCGTACGAGCTCTTCGTCGGGGAGCGTCCTGTCGTGCGCGAGACCTGAGAACGGCGTGCCAAACTCGGGCATGACTCTCCTCCCTCTGCGGAGTGTGCGTACCGTGCGTCGCCCACCCGCCGCACGCACGGCCGCGACCTCGGCCCAGTCTTGACTGTACCCCCGCGCGCCCGAGGTGCCGTTGTGCGTCGGGGGGCCGCGCCCGAGCGCGGGCGGGGGTCAGACGGCGTCGGCGAGCACCGCCCCCCACGCCGCCGCCCGCTCGAGCTCGCCCTCGCGCAGAGGCCCCTCCTTGTCGACCACGAAGAAGCCCTCGGGCGGCGCGGCCGGCGCGCCGCCGGCCGTCTCGAGCTGTTCGGCGATCCGCGGCGCGGCGTAGCCGCCTTTTCGCACGACGAACCGCGTGAGGCGCGAGGCGACCTCGTCGGCCTTGAGCCGTGTGTCGAAGGCCGCGACCTTGACGCCGCGAAGGCCGTCTCCCTCAAGACGTTCGAGCAGTCCTGCTACCGGCTTCGTCGGCCGAAAGCCCTGCGTCGGCGAGCCGACGACGAGCAGGTCGAGTCCCGAGGCAGTCAGGCGCTCTGGCGTGGCCTGCCCCACGGGGAGGACCAGCACATCGGGCTCCGCCCCGAGCGCGCCCCCGATCGCCCGCGCGATCCGCTCCGTGTTGCCCCATTGCGAGTCGTAGACGACGAGTGCCTTCACGCTGTCCTCCGCAGAGCCGATGGCGGCGCCTGGGCGCCGCCCGCAGGCGCGCCCGCGCCGAGTCTATCCCCGAGGCGCGGAGTCGTCGCCGGCGCCCGGACGCTCGGCGCGCTTGCGTATGCCCTTCAGCACGCGGCGCATCATCGGGAAGTCGCCGAACTCGAGCAGGACCAAGGTGAAGAGCGCCATCGCGGGCTGCTCCCACTGGTAGCGCTGCTTCAGGCGCGTCACCAGCCTGGTGCGGCCGCCGGGCAGCGGCACCAGCTTCCACGACCACGTGCTGTCCGGCTTGGACCACAGCAACCATGCGTTCTCGGCGAAGGCCGCGACCTTGAAGGCGGTCGTCTCGCTCACCTTCTCGGCCATCGGCATCCAGTCTCCGACCTGCGGACGCTGGTACTCCGGAAGCACCTCGTCGGCGCTCTCGTAGCCGGCGTTGTCGAGAAGCGCATAGGTGTAGAAGCCGGCGCGCTTGTACCCCATCTGCACGATCCACGGCCACACCGCCTCGGGGGGCGCGGCGATGGTGATAGCGCGCGTCGCGTTGAAGGAGGCCCTGGGGACGAGGTCGTCGCCGGGCATCGGGGCGCCGACCTCGGCGTCGGTCGCCCCCCAGCGCAGGTGGCGACGGCGGTACAGCGGCGCCGTGAGGAAGAGCGGCAGACCCCCCAGAGCATCGAGGACGCCGTACGGCAGGGACCGCCGCGCCGCCGGGCGTCCGGCCCCCCGATCGCCGGGACGATCGACCATCACGCCCCTTCCTCCGCTCGCGTCCTGAAGGCCCCGAGGTACTCCTCGAAGCCGGCCCCGAAGCTGCGGCGGAACACGGCGTCATGGTCGCCGTCGTCCATCAGGGCGGTCACGTAGGCGAAGAAGGTCTCGCGTCCGTACCGCGCGACGAGGTCGTCGACGATGCAGGCAAACTCGCAGTACATGAAGGTCATGCGGTCGTCGACCTCGAGGGGCACGTCGTCCTCGCCCGGCGTACGGTACACATCCGGGGGCATCCACGCGCCGGCGGCGATGAGAGCATACGTCTCCTCGGCGCTCGGGTAAGCGAAGGTGCCCATCTGGCCGGCGCTCGAGGTCGCGATGCCCTCGAGCAGCCACTTCGGGTAGCTGAGCGCGGCGAGGACGCCCATGTGCTGGTACAGCAGGGCGTGGGACAGCTCGTGTCTCAGGTACACCTCGAGCGACAGCACGCCCTCGGCGTCCTCACGCTGGACCCACGGCGAGACCACGATAGTGCCGTTGTAGTAGGTGCAGGCGCGCGCCCTCGTGGTCGTGCGGCGCGCGTACGTCCCCGAGTCCCGGAACAGAAGAAGTCTCGGCCTCGACTTGAACCTTAGACTATGGGCCTCCTCGACCTCGGCGACGAGCGCGTCGATGGCGACGAGGTCCGGCCGTGAGGCGGCGCCCGCAGACGAGCCGCCGCTGCCGGCGTGGGCGATGTCCGGCTCATCGTCGCGCTCGACGTAGACGACGACGTCGGGCAGGTCGTGCCGCTCGAAGCCGTAGACGACCGGCCCGTAGGGCGAGAAGCGGCCCCAGACGAGGAGGTAGACGAGGACGGCGCAGACGGCGACGCCCAGCAGGGCGCCGCCGACCACGAGGCGCGGTCCCCAACGCCGCCGGCCGCGCGCGCATGACTCGCCTTCGCCACGCACCGCTCGCCCCTCGCTCCGATGCACCGCCGACCTGTCTCGCCCGGCGCTACCCGCGCGCACTCCGTGCGCGCCGGGGCGGCCGCGGGACCAGCACCGGGGTGCGGGCCTTGTACGCCTCGTAGTCCTCTTGCCCGCCCCACTTCTCGTCGGCGCGCTTCTCGAGCAGCGGCACGCCGCTGACGCGGGTGAGCAGGAAGGTCACGAACACGGGGGAGATCAGCGTGACCCACTGCCAGCCCTGGAGGACGGGCACGGCGACGATCGCCACCCCGACCCAGAGCACGATCTCGCCGAAGTAGTTGGGGTGGCGCGACCATGCCCACAGCCCGCTGCTGATGAAGCGACCCTTGTTCGCCGAGTCGGCACGGAAGCGGCTCTTCTGGCGGTCGGCGGTCGCCTCGATGCCGAACCCGGCGACCCACACGAGAGCGCCGAGGACCGTGACGACGCCGATCGCCTCGCGCGTCGTCGTCGTGATCGCCGCCAGCGCCGCCGCAAGCGTGAGGCTCACCCACAAGCCCTGTAGCGTCCAGGCGTTGAGGAAGCGCACGAACGACGGCTTGATGCGGTCGAAGCGCTCGTCCTTGCCCGCCTTGCGGATGCGGCGGAACAGGTAGGTGCCCAGGCGTCCCGCCCAGATCACGACCAGGACGAGAAGCAGGATCGAGCGTCCGTCGACCTCGGGCGAGAGAGCCACCGCGAGGATCGTCACCGAGATGTAGGTGAGGCTGCCGGTCAGGTCGTAGAAGCCTTCGTCCTGCAGCACGAAGGCCGGGACGAAGGCCAGCCACTGGATGACGAAGGCCAGAGCGACGGCGAGCGCGTAGACGGGGACGCCCCCGACCTCCCCGCCCCCCTGGCTGCCGGCCGCGGCGACACCCGCGCCGATCAGGACGACGATCGGGAAGACGGCGAGGGCCTTGAGGTCTGACTTCTCCATGCTGTCGTCCCTTCTGGTCAGGCTCGGGTCCGCGGGTGCCGCCGCTGACTAGCCGTGGGTCTCCGTGAGGCGCTCCCGCACGCAGTCGCTGAGGAGCGACTCGCGCGGCAGGGCGTCGGGATTCAGGAAGACATCGTAGACCCTAGCCGCGGCCAGGGCCACGTGCGCCGGGTTGTCGGCCTGCGGCCCGCCGGCGAAGCAGCCCGGGTGGTCCCGCAGGAACGCGGCGGCGGCGCGCACCGCCGCCAGCTCGCGACGATCCTCGTCCGAGGGCAGGTCGAAGGCCCACGTGTGCGCTCGCCGGGTGATGGCCGGCCGGTCGGCGTCGATGCCGGCCGCGGCGAACACCCGGCAGTCGTAGGTGCGACACGTGAGCGGCCGGTCCTCGTAGATCGAGCACCGGCCGTCGCGCAGCATCGCACAGCGCCCCTTCAGGTCGTAGCCCATCACGACATGACCGGGCGGCGCTCCCGGTGCGGGGACGAGGAGCCCGCCCGGCACACGGGCGAGGGCGCGCTCCTCGTCGGGCCTGATGTGGATGAAGTAGGACGACGTGCAGCAGGCGACGCAGTCGCCGCACGGCACATCGACCGCGGTGCCGGCCGCGTCGGCGGCGAGCGTCTCTCGCAACCACGCCGAGAACCGGCCTGCCGTCTCACGCAGTGGCACGCTCACGGCGCGCACCTCCTGCGGCTCACGCCGCGACAAGCTCACGGCGCGTCCCTCCTCCGGCTCGCGCCGCCCACGGCCACGGGGCCCACGACGCGCAGCCCGACCGCGCCCTTCGGTCACGTGGCCGCCTCCTTGCCCGTACCGAGCGTGAGCTCTCGCAGCGACACCCGCTTCGTGCCGCCGGCGACCCACTGTGTCCCCACTTCGACGAATCCGCGGCGTTCGTGGAAGGCGTCGGACATCGGATTGGGCGGCTCGACGTTGACTTCGCACACGAGCCGCCCGACCCCGTG
>DATHSP010000414.1:0-6404 GCA_035464075.1 Thermoleophilia bacterium
CGCCTCGCCGTCTTCCTCGACTTCGACGGCACGCTCTCGCCCATCGTCGACCGCCCGGACGACGCCCGCATGACGCCCTCCGGCGGGCCGGCGCTGGCGCGTCTCTCGGCGCTCTGCCCGGTCGCCATCGTCAGCGGTCGCGACCTAGGCGACGTGCGCCGCCGCGCCGGCGTCCCCTCCCTCTGGTACGCGGGCAGCCACGGCTTCGAGTACGTGTCGCCCGACGGGGAGGCGCACGAGCACGAGCAGGCCGGCCAGGCTGTCGCCGCTCTCGCCGAGGCCGAGCAGCAGCTCAGCGCGCGGCTGCGCGACTTGCCGGGGGCGATCGTCGAGAACAAGCGCTTCGCCCTCGCCGCGCACTACCGCATGGTCGCCGAGGAGCGCGCCAGCGAGGTCATCGACGCCGTCGCCGAGGTCGGTGCGCAGTACCCCGTGCTGCGCATGACCGGCGGGCGCAAGGTCGCCGAGCTGCGCCCCAACATCGACTGGGACAAGGGTAAGGCCCTCCACTGGCTGCTCGAGCAGATCGCCCCGGATGGGGGAGAGGTGCTGCCGCTGTACGCGGGGGACGACCTCACCGACGAGGACGCGCTCACCGCGATCGGCGAGCGCGGCTTCGGCGTCGTCGTGCGCAACTACGAGCTCGGCGACCGGCCGACGGCGGCCCACGTCGGGGTCGACGACCCGGAGGAGTTCTGCGTCTTCCTCGAGCGCGTCGCCGACCTGCTCGAAGAAGGGTAGACAAGGACTGAAGACGTCGTCGCGGCGGTGCAGAAGGCGGCGTCGGCGCGTGCGCGGCCGGGCGCTCGTGGGCTACACCATCGACACGGATCGCGATGTCGTCCGCAAGAGCGTCGTGAAGCTGGCACCGCTCGAGTCGAGGAGGACGGGATGGCAGGCAAGACCGCTGCCGAGAAGATGCGGGTGACCCCCGGGATGACGGCAGCCGTCCTCCACGCTCCGCCGGGTGTCGTCGAGGGCCTCGGGCTGCCCGACGACGTGACCGTCGTCGGGCAATGCGAGGCCGCCGATCTCATCCTCACCTTCGCCGCGACCCAGGCCGAGGCCGAGGAGCGCGTGCAGGAGATCGCCGTGCATGTCCGCCCGGAGACGGTCGCCTGGATCGCCTACCCGAAGGGCGGCAAGGCGGCCGGTCGTGACGTCAGCCGCGATACCATCTGGGCCTTCGTGCGCACGATCGGCTTCGATCTCGTCGCCAACGTTGCCGTTGACGACACCTGGTCGGCACTTCGGCTGCGGCCGGCGAAGTAGCGGCAGGGCGGAGATGCGGCGGGGGGCGGCTCTCGCCGCCCCCGCCGCTTTCGCTGCAGCTGTCGTTGGGCTTACAGCCCGACGGCCTCGGTGGCGATGATCCGGCCCCAGCCGTAGGCGGTATCGAGCCCCGCCGTGCCGAGGTCGAGAGCCGTGCTCTCGAGCCGCAGTTCGGCCTCGAGCGGGGTCCATGTGCCGTCGCCGTTCGGGTCGGCCGACCCCAGCATGAGGGCCACGGTGCCGGTCACGTGCGGCGCCGCCATGGACGTGCCGGACATCGTCGCATACCCGCCGCTCTTCGTAGTCGAGAAGATGCTCACGCCGGGGGCGGCGACGTCGACCTGGGGGCCGCGGCTGCTGAACGAAGCGACGACATCGTTCGCGTCGGTCGCCGCCACGGCGATGACGCCCTCGAACGCGGCCGGGTAGCCCACGGTGTTCTCAGCCGGGCCGGAGTTGCCCGCCGAGCACACCATGATCACGCCGGCGTTCAGGACGAAGTTCGTCGCATCCTCGTACGCCGCTACGTAGGAGGATGTCCCGAGGCTCATGTTGATGACGTCCATGCCGTGGCTGACAGCCCACTGCATGCCCTCGATGATGTCGGAGGTGGTGCCGCGGCCGGACCGGTTCAGGACCTTGATGCCGTACAGGTTCGCCGACGGGGCGACGCCGATGACGCCGATCGTGTTGTCGACGCCCGCTACCGTGCCGGCGACGTGCGAGCCGTGGCCGTTGTCGTCGTCGTAGTTCGCGGTCTCGGCGATGCAGTTCCAGCCGCCCTTGACGTTGGCCTTGAGGTCGGGATGGTCCATGTCGATGCCGGTGTCGATGATGCCGACGTTGACGCCCGCGCCGAGCAGGGGGCTCTCCCAGACCAGGGGCGCAGCGATCTTGGTGACGCCCCACGGCACCGACTCCGGCGGCGGCGGCGGGACCGGCTTGCCCTTGTACGCGTACTGGACGACGTCGAGCTCCACCGTCTTCACACCGGCGAGCGCGCGCACCTTGCCGGCGGCGGCCCTCGACGGGAGCTTGAAGACGGCGCCGTCGATGATCCACAGGTCCTTGACCTTCGTACCGCCGAGCTTCGCGATCTGCTTCGCGGCGACGCTGTGGTCGGCGCTGTCGAAGGTGACGATGTAGCGCTCCGGCGTCGCCGCCGCGGCGAGCGCCGGGACGAGCAGCGCGACGAGCGCCGCCAGGACGACCGCGCACAGCACCTTGCGAGACCAGTTCTGCATGGATGCCCCCCTCTTCCCGCGCCGTCCCTCGGCGGCCGCGGGTCACGTGAATAGTGCCTTGAGCTGGACTATAGGCCATTGGTGGCCACATCGCCAGAGGCGCGTACGGATTTGGGCGGGGGCGCGGGGCCAGGGTCCGGCGCGCGGCCCCTGTCGGTCGGCTCGCCCGGGCGCTACGTCGCCGCGAGCCCGTCCCACTGCGCGTAGGCGCTACCGGTGCCGCTGAGGCCGCGGACCTCCTCGGCGAAGCGGCGAAGCACGGGCCGCCGGTGGGCGGGCAGCGAGGTCGTGAGGTCGTCGAGCAGGCGCAGGAGGCGGTGGCAGACGTTCGCGGAGCCGCCGCCGTCGTCGACGATCTCGCGCAGGGCGAGGCCTACCCAGCCATCCCAGGCGAGCCGGGGGACGACGGCGCGCAGCCTCCCCTCGTCGTCCCGGTACTCGGGGCCGGGGAGGACGGAGTTGCCCACCCGCAGCAGGATCTCGTGAAGACGGTCGAGGACGATGACCGCGGTGTCGGCTTCGTTGACGCCGGGGGAGAGGGCACGCAGGGCGATGTTGACGAGCTGGCGCACGCCGTAGGTCGGGTCGAGCTTGACCGTGCGCTCTTCACCGAGGGAGACGACCTCGGCGAGCGGGAACTCGGCGTCGCCGGGCCGCCCGAAGACGCGCACGAGCGGCGTCCCCTCGCCGACGAACAGGCCGGGGGGCGCGGTCACGACCACGACGGAGTCGTGCGACCGCGCCCACTCGACGGCCACGTCCGGCGACAGGCCGACGACGGTGGCGCTCCGCGGCGCGGCGATCTCGAGGGCGGGCCGACCGCCCTCGACGAGCGCGCCGCCGTCGACGGCCGCGCCGCCCCCAGCGTCGCCTTCTGCACCGCCCGCACTCGCGCCAGCCGCACCGAACGCCTCAGCAGCGTCTGACTCCGCCGCCGCCTGCTCCTCCGGAGTGATCAGCGTAGCGTCGACCGCCTCGAGCACCTGCTCGGCGATCCTGTGCACCACGGTCTCGACGCGGATCGACTGCGCCACGCGGTGGATGTAGCTGAGGAAGATGAGCAGGCTCGCGCCGACGGCGAGGTACGCGACCGTCATCATCGACACCGGGACGAACGCCTGCTCCGTCTGCGACGCCGACCTCACGAACCACAGCCCGACCAGGGCGTAGGCGAACGTGCCGAGGAAGACCCCCATCGCCACCTTCGTCCAGCGCTCCTGGAGGAAGAGCGAGACGACGCGTGCCGTCAGTTGCGAGCTCGCCAGCTGCAGCACGACCAGGGTGATGGAGAAGACGAGGACGGCGAGCGACAGCATCGCCGTGGCGATCGTCGCGAGGAGCGTGCGCGCGCCCTCCGCTGAGCCGCCGTACAGGGCGAGGCCGTCCTCTGCGCCGACGACGGCGTGGTCGAGGGCGACGAGCGCGGCAGCGAGCACGACGAAGCCGAGAATGATGAGCGCCGGGAGGAACCAGAGGCTCTCTCTGAGGTGCTCGTTCAGGACGTGCAGGCGCAGCATGTCGCCTCTCGATGCCGCTCGCGGGGCCGGCGGCGGGGTCGCTGCGCCGGCCCTCACCTTTCAGTGAATGGTGCCGGGGTGGTCATACCCGGCGGGCGGGATTCTCACGGCCTGGGGCGACCCGTCGAGCGTCCACCCGGCATGCCGACGACCGTCACTACCATGGAGCCTCGGACCCCTGTCCGTGGAGGTCAAGCGGGTCATGCTGCGCATGCGCGCCGTGCCCTTCGGCTGACTGACCGACCGGTCGGCTGGCTGGCGTTCAGCTCGAACTGTCACCTGTGCTGCCATCCGATGTCTCTTGCAGGCCAGCCGATCGCGCGTATCATCGGACCATGGGTGTTCCCGCCATCGACATCGACAAGCTCGCCCCCGACGAGCGGCTGCGACTCATCGAGCAGCTCTGGGAGAGTCTCCGCGTGCATCCCGAGGCCGTTCCGGTCACGGCGGCTCAGCGGGCCGAGCTCGATCGTCGGCTCGACGAACTCGACGCTGGTGAGGCGGAGGCCGTCTCCTGGGATGAGGTCAAGAGGCGCATTCGTACCCGCCTGGAGTGATTGATGTCTGGTTCCTCCGGCAGGCTCTGGCCGATCTGGGGAACGCCCGGGAGTGGTACGAGCGGCAGCGGCGCGGGCTCGGCGATGAGTTCGTGCTTTCTGTCGGAGCGGCCGTCGATGCCGTAATCGAGTATCCGGTCGCCTACCCCGTTGTGCACCGCGGCACGCGCCGGGTGCTGATCGAGCGCTTCCCCTACGGCCTCTACTACCGTGTCCACGGGGGAACGGTCATCGTCGTCGCACTCCTGCACGTCGCCCGTGACCCGGCGGAGCAGCGCTTCAGACTGAGCGATTGAGGGCCGCCCGGTCCGTCACCGTGAGCCCTCCGTCCCCATCTCCTCGAAGGCGAGCTGGCCGGCTTCACGGGGGCTCTCGCTCCATAGCCGCCCGTCGAGCTCGCGCCCCGTCTCCTTGCGGCGCACGCCGCCCCACTGCTTGAAGTAGAAGGGCACGCCGCCGGCGACGCACTGGTCGCGCACCGAACGCACCCAGTCGACCTGCAGCGGCCGCGCCCCGGGCCCCGACTCGCCGCCGAGGATCACCCAGCCGATCCCGCTCAGGTCGAGCGCGTCGATCGGCCCCAGCAGCGGCTCGAGCACGAGGTAGCGGACGGCGGCGGGTACGCGGCGCAGCAGGTCCGCGCGCCACTGGTGCGCCGCGTCCTCCACCGTGACGCCGGCCCACACGTTGGCGGGCCAGGGGAGCCGCGGGCCCATGCGGGCGAGCCGCTCCGGCCGCTTCGTCAGCAGGTGGAAGCGGTGGCGGGGCGAGCGAGCCATCACATCGAAGACGCGCGCGATGAACTCGTCTGGCACCTCATCGTGGAAGAGATCGCCCATGAAGCTCACGTACACCCGCCGGGGCTTGACCCAGTGCAGCGGCTTCTCGAGCAGGTCCTCGTGGGTCGTCACCTGGAAGCCGCGGGCATAGCGCGGCTGGCCGATGCTCTGCAGGCGCCGCGCCATGCGCTCGGCCCAGCAGTGAGCACAGCCGGGACTGATCCTCGTGCAGCCGGTGGTCGGGTTCCAGCTCTCCTCGGTCCAGCCGGTGTCGCGAGTCGGGGTCACGGCGCCCGTCCTCGGGCGACCAAGGGGAGGTGGGGGATGTGGAGTCTGACGCGGGGGACTTGCGGGAGCGAGTGGCGGCCTCGGAAGGCCGCCCAGAGTGTGCGGAAGGCTACGACGGGCATGCGCATCCTCCGCCCGCGCGCATTCAGGTGGCGGAGAGGGGGGGATTCGAACCCCCGGACGACGCAAACGCCGTCAACGGTTTTCGAGACCGCCGCTTTCAGCCACTCAGCCACCTCTCCGCCGGGCAGTATAGCGGATTGCCTCCGTGCGCCCGACCGCTGGCGCGCGAGCATACGCGGGTCAATTCACACCGGTGGACAGTGGACGGACGGCACCGGTGGGGCGTCGGAGGGACGGCGATGGTGGGGCGTCGGACGGGCGGTGATGGTGAGGCGGCGGACGGGCGGTGATGGTGAGGCTGGGGTCCGGCTGCGGGGCCGGTGAGGTGGACTGGCGGAGAGGGGGGGATTCGAACCCCCGAGACAGCTTACCGCCGCCTACGCGATTTCCAGTCGCGCTCCTTAAGCCAACTCGGACACCTCTCCGCGTGGCGCGGGCCTTGGGCCGGCGCGGGCTCCCGGCCAGCGTCGGTACACGCTCGTCGCACCGTCGGCCGGCGCGGACGCGGCCGACCCGGCCGGCGCGGACGGTAAGTATAGCGCGGGGGCGCGGGACGATGAACTGGCGGAGCTCGGGCGCGCGGGGCGATGAACTGGCGGGGGCGAGGGGCGGCGGGCGGCGATC
>DATHSP010000415.1:0-3260 GCA_035464075.1 Thermoleophilia bacterium
CGGCGCCCCCGAACTCTTCGCGGCGCCGGCGGTCGGCGCCGTGTCGGCGGCGTGGCGGCTGGACGAGGTCGAGTCGCGCCAGGTCTGCGACGACCTCATGCTGAGCGGGCGCCTGCGGCGGGGCGGTGGCTGAGGTGTTCACCGGGATCGTCGAGGAGGTAGGGCGGCTGCGCCGTCTCGAGGTGGGCGCTCAGAGCGCGCGCCTCGAGATCTCGGCCGCCCTCGTCCTCGACGGCACGCGCGTCGGCGACTCGATCCTGACCGACGGGGTCTGCCTGACGGTCACGGCGCTGGGCCGCGACGGCTTCACCGCCGACGCCATGCCGGAGACGGTGCGGCGCACGACGCTGGGCGAGCGCCGCCCCGGCGACGGCCTCAACCTCGAGCGCGCGCTCACGCTGCAGTCGCGCCTCGGCGGCCACCTGGTCACCGGTCACATCGACGGCGTCGGCGCCGTGCGCGCCGTGCGCCCCGAGGACAACGCCCTGGTCGTCACCGTCGACGCCCCTCGGGAGGTCGCCGCGGTGTCGGTGCCGCAAGGCTCGGTCGCGCTCGACGGCGTGAGCCTCACGCTGGTCGCGGTCGAGGACCGCGAGCTGCGCGTCTCGCTGATCCCGCACACGGCGGCGGCCACGACGCTGGCCGGGCTGGCCGCCGGGCGCCGGGTCAACCTCGAGGCCGACCTCATCGGCAAGTACGTACGCACGTTCCTCGACCGCGGTCGCGCGAGCGAGGGACTCACCTGGGACAAGCTGGCAGAAGCGGGGTTCGCATGAGTGGCACCGAAGGACTCAAGGCACGCGAGGACGAGGCGGCGGCCGCCCGGGGCGAAGCGCCCGACGGCGGCAGCGAGGGCACCGACGTCGCGGGCGAGCGCCCCGACTCCGCGGGCGAGCGCCCCGACGCCGATGTGTTCGGCTCGATCGAGGAGGCGCTCGACGACCTGCGCGAGGGCAAGATGGTCATCGTCTGCGACGACGAGGACCGCGAGAACGAGGGCGACCTCACGATGGCGGCGCAGTTCGCCACCGCCGAGCGCATCAACTTCATGGCCAAGGAGGGGCGCGGCCTCATCTGCCTCTGCCTGACGCCGCAGCGCTGCGCCGAGCTCAACCTGCCACCGATGGTCTCGCACAACGAGGCCCGCCTGCAGACCGCGTTCACGGTCTCCATCGAGGCCCGGGAGGGCGTGACGACGGGCATCTCGGCGGCCGACCGCGCACACACGATCCAGGTGGCCATCGACCCGAGCTCGCGGCCCGCCGACCTCGTCCAGCCGGGCCACGTCTTCCCGCTCATGGCCAAGCCGGGCGGGGTCCTCGAGCGCAGCGGGCAGACCGAGGCCGGCGTCGACCTCGCCCGGCTCGCCGGCCTCATCCCCGCGGGGGTCATCTGCGAGATCATGAACGACGACGGGACGATGGCGCGCGTCAACGACCTGATCCCGTACGCGCGCCGCCACGGCCTCAAGATCATCACCGTGGCCGACCTCATCAAGTACCGGCGGCGCAACGAGAAGCTGGTCCGCCGCGCGGCGACCGTCGCCCTGCCCACGCGTTACGGCGAGTTCAAGGCGATCGGCTACGAGTCGGTCGTCGACGGCGCCCACCACGTGGCCATCGTCAAGGGCGACGTCGCCGGGCGGCACGACGTGCTCGTGCGGGTGCACTCGGAGTGCCTGACGGGGGACGTCTTCGGCTCGCTGCGCTGCGACTGCGGTGACCAGCTCGCCGAGGCCCTCTGCCGCATCGAGGAGGAGGGCGCCGGCGTCGTCCTCTACATGCGCCAGGAGGGACGCGGCATCGGGCTGATCAACAAGCTCAAGGCCTACGCCCTGCAGGAGGAGGGCCTCGACACGGTCGAGGCCAACGTCGAGCTCGGCTTCGCCCCCGACCTGCGGGACTACGGCATCGGCGCGCAGATCCTCGCCGATCTCGGACTCTCCACGATCCGCATCATGACCAACAACCCGAAGAAGATCGTCGCCCTCGAGGGCTACGGCCTGACCGTGACGGGGCGCGTCTCGATCGAGGCGACGCCGCACCCCGACAACGTCTGCTACCTGCGCACCAAGCGCGACAAGATGGGGCACCTGCTCGAGCACGACGATCTCTTCGAGCCCGACGAGGGCGTCGAGGGCTGAGGCCTCCTCGAGCCCGGCCACAGGACGAACGAAAGGACACTGGGATGGCGCACTTCGAAGGCAAGCTGATGGGCGAGGGGCTCAAGTTCGGGCTCGTCGTCGGGCGCTTCAACGAGCTCATCTCGAGCAGGCTCTACGAGGGCGCGCTCGACTGCCTGCGCCGCCACGAGGTCGCCGACGACGCCGTCGACACGGCGTGGGTGCCCGGGGCCTTCGAGATGCCGCTCGTGGCGCGGCACCTGGCGGCGAGCGGGCGCTACGACGCCGTGATCTGCCTCGGCGCCGTGATCCGCGGCGGCACCCCGCACTTCGAGTACGTGGCCTCGGAGGCCGCCAAGGGCATCGCCAAGGTGTCGCTCGACACCGGCGTGCCGGTGGTCTTCGGCGTGCTCACGACCGACACGATAGAGCAGGCCGTCGAGCGCGCCGGCACGAAGGCCGGCAACAAGGGCTGGGCCGCGGCGTCGACCGCCCTCGAGATGGCCAACCTGCTGCGGACGCTGCCCTGAGACCGCGCGGCCGGCGAGTCGAGACCCGCGCGATGGTCGGGCGATGACGCGGGACGGTCATCGATGAGGGAGCACCGGCTCCGCGCGAGGGCCCTCGATGAAGAGGGCTGCGATGCCGTGCACCGTGCGACCCTCGACGTGCTCGGGACGACCGGTGTGGAGGTCCGACACGACAGAGCGCTCGGCCTGCTGGCGGCCGCGGGGGCACGCGTCGAGGGCACGCGAGTCCGCATCCCGGCGGCGCTGATCGAAGAGGCCCTGGCGACCGCGCCGCGCTGCGTGACGGTCGCCACGCGCGGCGGCGGCGAGCCCCTGCGCCTCGAGACGGGGGCCACGTACTACGGCACGGGGTCGGACTGCATCTTCGTCCTCGGCCCCGGCGCGCGCGACCGGCGCCCCGCGACCCTCGCCGACGTCGAGGCCATGGCGGCGCTGCAGGAGAAGCTGCCCGACATCGACTTCGTCATGTCGATGGCGCACCCGCACGAGCTGGCGGCCGGCCTCGCTCCGGTGGCGCAGTTCGCCGCCATGCTGCGCGGCACCTCGAAGCCGCTCCTGATGGTCCCCGAGGACGCGACGCATCTCGAGCGCTTCACGGAGATGGCGGC
>DATHSP010000416.1:0-2431 GCA_035464075.1 Thermoleophilia bacterium
GGATAAGGTCCTCGGTGATCGCGGCGAAGGCCTCGGCCTCGCTCTCGAAGACCTGGGCCGGGCCGCGGTGGCGCAGCATCCCTTCGGAGACCGCGCCCTCCTTGACGACCGCCCCGTTGGGGGCGAGGTCGCCGAAGAGCACGGCGAGGCCGCCGGTCGCGTGGTGGGGGCGGTCGAGCGGGCGGATCACCTCGTCGTCGAGGACGCGTGCCGCCGCGACCGCCTCGGCCTGCGTGGCGGCGGCGACCGTCTTGCAGGAGCCGTCCAGGAGGCCGGCGTCGATGAGGCGCTTCATCAGCGCCTGGATGCCGCCGGCCTGGTACAGGTCTTCGACGTGCACGTCGCTCGCCGGGGCCAGCCTGCACAGATGCGGCACGCGGGCGGCGATCTCGTTGATGCGCTCGAGGGGGAAGTCGAGGCCCGCCTCGGTGGCGATCGCCGCCAGGTGCAGCACCGTGTTGGTGCTGCAGCCGAGGCTGGCGTCGAGCGCCAGGGCGTTGCCGATGGCCGCGTCGGTCAGGATCTGCCGCGGGGTCAGCCCCTCGGCGAAAACGTCCATGACGCGCATCCCGGCCTGCTTGGCGAGGCGGATGCGCTCAGAGTACACGGCGGGGATCGTGCCGTTGCCGGGCAGCGCCAGGCCGAGCACCTCGGCGAGGCAGTTCATCGAGTTGGCGGTGAACATGCCCGAGCACGAGCCGCAGGTCGGGCAGGCGCTGCACTCGAGGGCCTTGAGGCCCTCGTCGTCGAGCGTGCCGGCCATGTGGCGGCCGACGCCTTCGAAGACCGTGTTGAGGTCGACGGGCCGGCCGCCCTGTCGGCCGGCCAGCATCGGCCCGCCGCCGACCATCACGGCCGGGATGTCGAGCCGCGCCGCCGCCATCAGCATGCCGGGGACGATCTTGTCGCAGCACGGCACCAGCACGAGGGCGTCGAAGGCGTGCCCGAGGGCCATCGCCTCGACCGAGTCGGCGACCAGCTCGCGGCTGGGCAGCGAGTAGAGCATCCCCTGGTGGTTCATGGCGATGCCGTCGCAGATGCCGATGGTGCCGAATTCGAAGGGCGTGCCGCCGGCCATGCGCACGCCGGCCTTCACCGCGTCGACGACCTGGTGCAGGTGCAGGTGCCCGGGGACGACCTCGCTGAAGGCGTTGGCGACGCCGACGAACGGGCGCTCCATCTCGGCGTCGGTCACGCCCAGCGCGCGCAGCAGTGAACGGTGCGGCGCCCGCTCGACCCCGCGCTTGACCTCGTCACTCCTCACCGTGGCACCTCTCTCGATCGTCGCGGCGGCCCGCGCCGGCTGACGCCGGATCCGCCGCCTCGCGGCTGTGGACCACGAATGATACCGGATAGGCGGTGAATGCCGGGAGTGTCGCGAGGCGAAGTGGTCGCCCGGCGCTGATCGAGCCGCCGCGGCCCCGGGGAGACATCACGGCACGGGATTGAGGCCGGCGGCAGCGGGGCAAGTAAGACCCCGGGCGAGGGGCCGGTTACGCGTATACCCCTATGGGTATATCCTGTCCGGCCTCATCGCAGACCGGGAGGGAGTCCATGCAGCCAGGTGAGTACGGCGTCGGCCGCGACGTCGCAGAGTCGTTCGACGTCGTGTTGCCCCGCGTACGCGAGGCGCTCAAGGCCGAGGGCTTCGGGGTGATGGCCGAGATCGACGTGCAGGCCACGCTCAGGGAGAAGCTCGGTGTCGAGCGCGACAAGTACGTGATCCTCGGGGCCTGCAACCCGCCGCTGGCGCACAAGGCTATCAGCGCCGAGCCCGACCTCGGGGTTCTCCTGCCCTGCAACCTCGTGGTCTACGAGAACGGGGCGACGACGAGGGTGGCGGCGGTCAACGCCGGGGCCATGCTCGGCGTCGTCGGCAACCCGGCGCTCGACGCGATCGCCGGAGAGGTCCAGGAGCGCCTCGCGCGCGTCCTCGACAACGTGTGAACGGAAGCGTGTGACCCCGATCGTGCACGCGCAGGCGTGCGACAGGAAGAAACGGCCGCCGCGCAAGGCCGGCCGACAGGCAAGGAGGAACCGGTGGCCGAAGTCAAGACCCTGACCGACGAGAGTTTCGACAAGGAGATCGGCGACGCGGCGACGCCGATGATCGTCGATTTCTGGGCGCCGTGGTGCGGTCCGTGCCGCATGGTAGGGCCCGTGATCGAGGAGATCGCCAGCGACCACGACGGCAAGGTCGTCGTGGGCAAGCTCAACGTCGACGAGAACCCGGCGACGGCGAGCAAGTTCGGCATCATGAGCATCCCGACCATCATCCTCTTCAAGGGCGGCGAGCCCGCGAAGAAGGTGATCGGCGCCCGCTCGAAGGCCGACTTCGAGCGCGAGTTCGAACTGGTGTAGCCGGCCCGCCGCGAGAGAAGCCGCGGCGCTCGATCGGGACGAGAAGGGACGGGCGGCCTGTCGGCCGCCC
>DATHSP010000417.1:0-3163 GCA_035464075.1 Thermoleophilia bacterium
GCGGCGAGCGCCCCGCCGGTGAACACGCCGAGTGCTTCGCGTGCCGGACGCGTCATGGTCACGAGCTCGCCGGCGTTGCGCAACACGAGGTCGGCGAGCCGCCGGCCCTTGTCGTCGGTCGGCGGGCCGCCGCTCACGGTCCGCCCATCACTCGTCGGATGCGGTGGGCCCCCGGACCGAGCGCCTGCGTCGCCGGTCGGTCGGTCCTCGCCCTCAGGGGGCCGGCGGCTCATGGCACCATCGGCAGGTCGAGGCCGGACTCCCGCACCTTCTCGAGCGCCTCGGGGTAGCCGGCGTCGGCGTGGCGCATGACCCCCGTGCCCGGGTCGCTCGTGAGCACACGGTGCAGGCGCTCGGCCATCATCGCGGTGCCGTCGGCGACCACGACCATGCCGGCGTGCAGGCTCTTGCCGATGCCCACACCGCCGCCGTGGTGGAAGCTGACCCACGAGGCGCCGGCAGCCGTGTTGAGCAGTGCGTTGAGGATCGGCCAGTCGGCGATCGCGTCGGAGCCGTCGCGCATGCCCTCGGTCTCGCGGTAGGGCGAGGCGACCGAGCCCGAGTCGAGGTGGTCGCGGCCGATGACGATCGGCGCCTTGACCTCGCCGGTGCGCACGAGCTCGTTGAAGAGCTCGCCGGCCTTGGCGCGCTCCCCGTACTCGAGCCAGCAGATGCGGCAGGGAAGGCCCTGGAAGTGGACCTTCTCCCCCGCCATGCGCAGCCAGCGGCTCACCATCTCGTTGTCGGGGAAGAGCTCGAGCAGAGCGCGGTCGGTGCGCGCGATGTCGGCCGGGTCGCCGGAGAGCGCAGCCCAGCGGAAGGGCCCGTTGCCGCGGCAGAAGAGGGGACGGATGTAGGCGGGGACGAAGCCCTCGAAGGCGAAGGCGTCGGCGTAGCCGGCCGCCTTCGCCTCGCCGCGGATGTTGTTGCCGTAGTCGAAGACGTGGGCGCCGGCGCGCTGCAGCGCGACCATCGCCTCGACGTGGACGACGATGCTCTGGACGGCGCGACGCACGTACTCGCCGGGGTCGCGGCGGCGCAGCTCGAGCGCCTCGGCGAGGCTCATGCCGTTGGGCACGTAGCCGTTGAGCGTGTCATGAGCCGAGGTCTGGTCGGTCACGAGGTCGGGTGTGATGCCGCGGCGCACGAGCTCGGGGTAGACGTCGGCGGCGTTGCCGAGCAGGCCGATCGAGAGCGGCCGCTTCGCGGCCACGGCCTCGTCGGCCAGGCCCAACGCCTCGTCGAGCGTGTCGGCGGAGACGTCGAGGTAGGCGGTCTCGAGGCGGCGGCGGATGCGCTCCGGGTCGACCTCGACGCAGAGCGCGACACCGCCCGCCATGGTGACCGCCAGCGGCTGCGCCCCGCCCATGCCGCCGAGCCCCGCGGTGAGCACGAGGCGGCCGGCGAGGTCGGCGCCGTAGTGCTTCTGCCCCGCGGCGGCGAACGTCTGGTAGGTACCCTGCAGGATGCCCTGCGTGCCGATGTAGATCCACGACCCGGCGGTCATCTGCCCGTACATGGTGAGGCCGAGGGCGTCGAGGCGGCGGAACTCGTCCCAAGTGGCCCAGTCGCCGACCAGGTTGGCGTTGGCGATGAGCACGCGCGGCGCCCACTCGTGGGTCTGGAAGACGCCGACCGGTTTGCCCGACTGCACGAGCAGGGTCTCGTCGTCGCCGAGGCGGCGCAGGGTGGCGACGAGGGCGTCGAAGCTCGCCCAGTCGCGCGCCGCCTTGCCGGCCCCGCCGTAGACGATGAGCTCGTCGGGCGCCTCGGCCACCTCGGGGTCGAGGTTGTTCATCAGCATGCGCAGGGCGGCCTCCTGCTGCCAGCCGCGGCAGCTCAGCTGCGTCCCGCGCGGCGCCCGTACGGGGCGCGGCCCTGAAGGCTCGGGCATGGTCACCTCCACGTCACGCGCGCCGTCCGCGGCGCGCGGCCACCGCCAAGGATACCGCTCGCGCGACGGCGAGGCGCGCGCTGCCCGCCCGCCGCGACGCTCGTGGTCCTTTCACGGCCGGTGACCGACTGGTAAAGTCCCCCGTGGACATCCTCCCCGAAGGGGGTAGGACGGGCGCCACGAGCGCGGCGCAGCCTGGGCCGGCGATGGGCCGGTGCAATTCAACGGGCGGGACGGCGCGACGGGGCATCGACCAAGGGGACTCTATGTGCTGTTTCGCTACGACGCTCATGCTGCTCGGGCCGCGCGCCGCGATCCTCGTCTGGTGGATCTGGCAGCCGGCGCGCTGGGAGCTCGCCTTCGCCTCGTGGGTGTGGCCCGTCGTCGGCTTCATCTTCGCCCCGTGGACGACGATGAGTTACGTGCTCGTGGCCCCGGGCGGCGTGCAGTCGCTCGACTGGATCTGGATCGTGCTCGGCGTGATCGCTGACGTCGCGTTCTGGAGCGGCGGAGCCTGGGGCAACCGCGACCGCGCCCCCGGCTCGACGTCGACCGCGTGAGCGGCCCGCGGCCGGCAGGTCCCGAGGCCGTGACGCCGAAAGACCCCGGTTGACGAGAACGACGGCGAGTGGCGAAGCGACCGACGAGGAGGACCTGATGACGGAAACGAACAAGATGGGCCCGGGACTCTCGATCCTGACGGGCCTGACGGCGATCGTGCTCGGCATCCTGCTGCTGGCGATGCCCAAGGCCAGCCTGACCACGGTGATCTGGCTCTTCGGGCTCATGGTGATCGTCTACGGCGTGCTGCGGGCGCTGGCTGGGCTCATGGGGCGCATGGAGAGCCGCTCGGCCGGCGTCGCCGGCGGCCTGCTGGCGGTGATCGCCGGCATCCTCATCATCGCGTGGCCGGGCCTGACGGCCCTGACGCTGCTCTACATCATCGCCGGCTGGGCCGTCGTCATGGGCGTCGTCGACGTGTTCGGCGGCTTCGTCGGCGAGAAGAGCGGCGGCGCGCGGCTCTGGTCGGTGATCGCCGGGGTCGTGTCTGTGGCCTTCGGCATCGCGCTCTTCGTCTGGCCGGCGACCGGCGCCCTCGCGATCCTCTGGCTGATCGGCATCTACCTGATCGTGAGCGGCGTGCTGACGATGATCCTCGGCGTGTTCGCGCCGGCGTCGCAGGTCGCCGGGCGCCACGGCACGACGGGCACGCACCCGGTCTGAGACGAACCACCTGAGGCGGCGGGCGGCGGCTGCCTCGCGGCAGCC
>DATHSP010000418.1:0-9096 GCA_035464075.1 Thermoleophilia bacterium
TGAGGGCGAAGGGGCCGCGCCGGCATCGCCGGCGCGGCCCCTTCGCTCGTCGAGGACCCGTCGCCGTCGCCGGCAGAAGGCCCGTCGTCTGCGCCGGGCAGCGCGGTCCGGCAGTCGCGGCTTGGTGTCAGACGGGCCCCATCCGCCCGAGCACGCTCTCCACGCGCTCCATGGCGGCTTCGAGCGTCTCCTGCCCGATCACCAGCGGCGGGGCGAAGCGGATGACGTTCTCGTGGGTCTCCTTGCACAGCAACCCCTCGGCCATGAGGGCCTCGCAGTAGCGGCGCGCGCCACCGGCCTCCGGCCGCAGCTCGACGCCGACCAGCAGGCCCATGCCGCGCACCTCCTTGATCTCGGGGCAGTCGATCGCCCGCAGGCGCTCGAGCAGCCACTCACCGAGGCGCGCGGCGCGCTCGGCGAGGTGCTCCTCCTCGAGCACCCGCAGCGACTCGCGGCCGACGGCGCAGGCGAGCGGGTTGCCGCCGAAGGTCGAGCCGTGCTCGCCCGGCGTGAAGAGGCTCATGACCTCGTGCGTGCCGACGGCGGCGCTGACCGGGTAGACGCCGCCGCCCAGCGACTTGCCGATGGCGAGGAGGTCGGGCTCGACGCCCTCGTGCTGGCAGCAGAAGCGGCGCCCGGTGCGGGCCAGGCCGGTCTGGATCTCGTCGCAGAGCAACAGGACGTCGTGGGCCTTCGTGAGCGCGCGCGCCTCGCGGAGGAAGCCCTCGGGCGCGAGGCGCACCCCGCTCTCGGCCTGCAGCGGCTCGACGAGGAAGGCGGCGGTGTACGGCGTGATCGCCGCCTCGAGCGCCTCGACGTCGCCGAACGGGACGATCCTGAACCCCGGCGTGAACGGTCCGAAGGCCTCGCGGTAGAGCTCCTCGGTGGAGAGCGAGACGGCGGTGATCGTGCGCCCGTGGAAGTTGTCGGCGCAGACGATGATCTCGGCCTCGTACCGGGGAACGCCCTTGACCTCGTAGGCCCACTTGCGGGCCGCCTTGAGCACGGTCTCGACGGCCTCGGCGCCGGTGTTCATCGGCAGCGCCATGTCCATGTCGCAGTACGCGCAGAGCTCCTGGAGGAAGGGGCCCATCTCGGCGTTGTGGAAGGCGCGCGAGGTGAGCGTGACCAGGTCGAGCTGGCGCTTCATCGCGGCCACGAGGCGCGGGTGGCGGTGACCGTGGCTCAGCGCCGAGTAGCAGGAGAGGAAGTCCACGTAGCGCGTGCCGTCGGAGTCCCAGACGTAAGCGCCCTCGCCGCGCTCGATCACCACCGGCAGCGGCGCGTAGTTGTGGGCTCCGTAGCGCTCGGCGAGCTCGATCGGAGCGCTCGCCTGCCGGTCCGTCCCTGTCGTGCTGCTCATGGCCCCCCCATGTCCGTCCGTCCGCCGATGGTGCCGCGACTCAGGCTGTCGTGTGCGTGGAGTCCGTGCGTCGAAACGGTGTGCAGAAGGGCATTCTACCGGTCACCGGCCGAGGGCGTGAAGGCGACGCCCGCCGACGGGCGTGCGGCGACGTCCCCCGACGGGGCGGGCGGCGACGCTCGGGCCTTGCGCCTGCTTCTGGTGCCGCGGCCCGGGCCTGCCGCCTGCCCTTGCGCCGCCGCGGGCGCGCTGCTACACTCCGCCCGGCCTTTAACCGTGTCCCGAGAGACCGAAAGGGGGGTGATGGCGCTGCCGTACCGCGACGACGGTGACGGCGGCATTTTTTATGCCTGGATCCAGACCTGAGACCGAGGCCGTGGTGCTCACGGCCGACCAGATGCGCCGCACGATCACGCGCATCTCGCACGAGATCCTCGAGAAGAACCCCAAGGAGAGCCGGCTCGCCGTGGTGGGCATCCACACGAGGGGCGCCTTCCTCGGCGAGCGCATCCACCGCCTGCTCTGCGAGGTGGGGGGGCGCGAGCTGCCCCTGGGCAACCTCGACATCTCGTTCTACCGCGACGACGTCGCCGCGCGCGGCGTGGTCGGGGTCATCCCGCGCACGCCGCAGCCCTAGGTGAAAGACACCAACCTGCCCTTCGAGATCGACGGCGCCACGGTGATCCTCGTCGACGACGTGCTCTACACGGGGCGCACGATCCGCGCCGCGATCGAGGCCCTCTTCGACTTCGGGCGGCCGGCGCGCGTGCAGCTCGCGGTCCTCGTCGACCGCGGCCACCGCGAGCTGCCGATCCGGCCCGACTACGTCGGCAAGAACCTGCCCACCGCGCCGCGCGAGCGCATCTGGGTGCGGCTCGAGGAGCCCGACGGGGTCGACGAGGTCGTCCTGGTCCGGGCCGGCAAGGAGGCCTGACCATGGCGAAGCGCGATCTCATCTCCATGGAGGACCTCTCGCGCGAGCAGGTCGAGTTGCTGCTCGACACGGCCGAGAGTTTCCTGCCCGTGCTCGAGCGCGACATCAAGAAGGTGCCGACACTGCGCGGGCGCACGATCATCAACCTCTTCTGGGAGGCCTCGACCCGCACGTCGTCGAGCTTCGACCTCGCCGCCAAGCGGCTCTCTGCCGACACCCTCGGCCTCAAAGCCAAGGGCTCGGCGGTCGAGAAAGGCGAGTCGCTCAAGGACACGGCCATCACCCTGTCGGCCTACGGGCCCGACATCATCGTCATGCGGCACCCGTCCGCCGGCGCCTGCCAGGTGCTCTCGGCCAACACCGAGGCCAGCGTCATCAACGCCGGCGACGGCAAGCACCAGCACCCCACGCAGTGCCTGCTCGACCTCTTCAGCCTCCGTCAGACCTTCGGCCGCGACCTCTCCGGCATGAAGATCTGGATCATCGGCGACATCCTCCACAGCCGCGTCGCGCGCAGCGACATCATGGGCTTCCAGATGCTCGGCATGGACGTGACCCTGGCCGGCCCGCCGACGATGCTGCCGCGTGGCATCGAGGAGATGGGGGTCAGTGTCGAGCACGACCTCGGCCGGCTCAAGGAGGCCGACGTCATCTACCTCCTGCGCATCCAGCAGGAGCGCATCAAGGCGGGGGCCAACTTCCTGCCCTCGTTGCGCGAGTACAGCCGGCTCTTCGGCATCACCACGGCGCGCCTGCACCCTCACCAGCGGGTCATGCACCCCGGGCCGATCAACCGCGGCGTCGAGATCGGCGCCGACATCGCCGACGACGACGAGAACCTCATCGCCCACCAGGTCTTCAGCGGCCTCGCGGTGCGCATGGCGATCCTCTACCGCACCATCGTCGGCTATAGCGACGTCTCGAGTGGCGGGGAGGTGCTCTGATGGAGCGCACGTGGAGCCGGCCGGGCCCGGCGCTCGACCTCCTGCTCAAGGGGGGGCGCGTCGTCGACCCCGGCGAGGGCATCGACGGGGTCCAGGACGTCCTGATCCGCAAGGGCAAGGTGGCCGAGCTCGGCACCAGTCTCAAGGCGCCGGGCGGCGTGCGCGAGGTCGACGCCCGCGGGCTGCTCGTGCTGCCCGGCTTCGTCGACCTGCACACACACCTGCGCACGCCGGGGCGCGAGGACGAGGAAGACCTCGACACCGGCACCCGCGCCGCCGCGGCCGGCGGCTACGTCGCCGTCTTCGGCATGGCCAACACCGACCCCGTGATCGACACGGCGGCGCTGCTCTCCGGCCTCGTCGAGCGCGCCAGGCGCGAGGCGGTCGTGCCGGCCGGTTTCTTCGCCGCCGTGAGCCGCGGCCTCGCCGGCGAGCAGCTCACCGAGATGGCCGAGCTCGCCGAGGCCGGCGCCGTCGGTTTCAGCGACGACGGGAAGCCCTTGGCGACCGCCCAGCTCGTGCGCCGCGCTCTGCAGTACGTCAAACTCACCGACCGCTTCGTCGCCGTGCACGCCGAGGACGCCTCGCTGGTGCGCGGCGGCCAGATGCACGAGGGCCCCGTATCGGCGCGTCTGGGTCTCGGCGGCATGCCGTCGATCGCCGAGAGCATCGACGTGCAGCGGGTCCTCGAAGTGGCCGCCTACGAGGACGGCCGCGTGCACCTCTGCCACCTGAGCGCGGCCGCCTCGCGCGAGCACCTCGAGCGTGCGAAGAAGGCCGGGGTGCGCGTCACCGCCGAGGTGACGCCACACCACCTGACGATGACCGACGACGAGGTCGCCTCGCTCGAGAGCACGCTCAAGATGAACCCGCCGCTGCGCGAGGAGAGCGATCGCGCCGCGCTCGTGAAGGCGCTGAAGAGCGGCCTCGTCGACTGCGTCGCCACCGACCACGCGCCGCACGCCCCCGAGGAGAAGGACGTCCCCTTCGAGGAGGCGCCGTTCGGCACGACCGGGCTCGAGACCGCCTTCGCCGCGCTCTACACCGGCCTGGTCAAGAAGCGGGCGCTGCCCTTGGGCGTCCTCGTGGCGCGCATGAGCGCCGGGCCGGCGGCGATCGCCGGCATCGAGCCGCCGGCCGTGCGCGCCGGGGCGCGCGCCGACCTCTGCGTGGTCGACCCCGAGGCGTTCTGGACGGTCACGCGCGACGGCTTCCAGTCGCGCTCGACCAACTCGGCCTGGCTGGGCCAGAAGCTGACCGGCAGGGTGCGGCTCACCGTGGCCGCCGGCCGGCTGGCCTGGGAGGCCGATGCCTGAGCGCGCCCTCGTCGTCCTCGAGGACGGCGTCTGCTTCAGCGGCGAGGCGCTCGCCGGGAGCGGCACCGTCGGCGGCGAGCTCGTCTTCACGACGAGCATGACGGGGTACCAGGAGGTGGCGACGGACCCGTCGTACGCGGGCCAGATCGTCACCTACACGTTCCCGATGAACGGCAACTACGGTGCCGACCCCGAGCGTGACGAGTCGGGGTCGGCGCACCCGCGCGCCGTGCTCGCGCGCGAGCTCACGAACTACCGCTTCAACCGCGCCTCCTCGGCGACCTGGCTCGAGTGGCTCAACGAGCACGGGGTGCTCGCCGTGAGCGAGGTCGACACGCGCGCCCTGACCCGCCACATCCGCGAGCAGGGCGCGCTGCGCGCGGTCGTCTCGACCGAGAGCAACGACGTGCGCGACCTGCGCCGGCGCGCGCAGCGGCTGCCGCTCATGGCCGGCCTCGACCTGGCGCGCGCGGTCACCACCGGCGCCGCCTACGAGGTCGCGCCGCACGGTGAGGGGGTGCCCCAGCCGACCGCGGACACCGCTGAGCCAGAGCCGGAGGCGCCGCCGCCGGAGGCGGGTACGGCGCCGCCCCGTCACGTCGTCGTCTACGACTTCGGCGTCAAGCGCTCCATGCTGCGCCTGCTCGCCGCCGAGGGCCTGCGCCTCACCGTGGTGCCGGCGGCGACCAGCGCCCGCGAGGTCGTGAAGCTGCGCCCCGACGGCGTCTTCCTCTCCAACGGGCCGGGCGACCCGGCCGCCGTCGAGTACGCCGTCAAGGCGGTCGGCCGCCTCCTCGGCAAGGTGCCGGTCTTCGGCATCTGTCTCGGCCACCAGCTGCTCGCCCTGGCCCTGGGGATGACGACCTACAAGCTGAAGTACGGGCACCGCGGCGCCAACCACCCGGTGAAGGACCTGCGCGACGGCACGATCGCGATCACCACGCAGAACCACGGGTTCGCCGTGCGCGAGAGCGACACCGCGCACCCGGCCGCGCGCATCACCCACCTGAACTTGAACGACGGCACGGTCGAGGGGCTGGCCGCGCCCGAGCTGTACGCGTCTTCGGTGCAGTACCACCCCGAGTCGACGCCGGGGCCGCACGACTCGCTGCACCTCTTCGCGCGCTTCGCCGCCGAGATGGAGCGCTTCGCCGCGGAGAGGGGCGCCTGATGGCCCGGTGGGCCACGGGCGCCGTGAGGCGGGGAGCACGGGCCGGCGATGCGCGCGTCCCTGAGGCGGGGAGTGCCTGATGCCGCGCCGTGACGACCTGAAGAAGATCCTCATCATCGGCTCGGGGCCGATCGTCATCGGGCAGGCCTGCGAGTTCGACTATTCGGGCACGCAGGCCTGCCGCGTGTTGCTCGAGGACGGGTTCGAGGTCGTGCTCGTCAACTCGAACCCGGCGACGATCATGACCGACCCCGACTTCGCGACGCGCACCTACGTCGAGCCGCTCGATCTGCCCACGCTCACGCGGATCATCGAGATCGAACGACCCGACGCCCTGCTGCCGACGCTCGGCGGGCAGACGGCGCTCAACCTGAGCATCGAGCTCGCCGAGGCCGGCGTGCTCGATCTCTGGAGCGTCGAGATGATCGGCGCCGACGCGGCGGCGATCCGCCGTGCCGAAGACCGCGCCGAGTTCCGCGCCACGATGGAGTCGATCGGCCTGCGCGTGCCGCGCAGTGCCCTGGCGCACACGCTCGAAGAGGCCGAGCTGGCCGTCGCCGAGCTCGGCCTCCCGCTGGTCGTGCGCCCCGCCTTCACGCTGGGCGGCATCGGGGGCGGCGTCGCCCACGACCTCGAGGGCCTGCGCCGCATCGTCGCCGGCGGCCTGCGGCGCAGCCCGATCACCCAGGTGCTTCTCGAGGAGTCGGTGCTCGGCTGGCAGGAGTTCGAGCTCGAGGTGATGCGTGACACCGCCGACAACGTCGTCATCATCTGCTCGATCGAGAACGTCGACCCCATGGGCGTACACACCGGCGACAGCGTCACCGTGGCGCCGGCGCTCACCCTCACCGACTCCCAGTACCAGGAGCTGCGCGACGCCGCCAAGGCTGTGGTCCGCGCGATCGGGGTCGACACCGGCGGCTCCAACGTGCAGTTCGCCGTTCACCCGGGCACCGGGGAGGTCGTCGTCATCGAGATGAACCCGCGGGTCTCGCGCAGCTCGGCCCTGGCCTCGAAGGCGACCGGGTTCCCGATCGCCAAGATCGCCGCCAAGCTCGCCGTCGGCTACACCCTCGACGAGATCGACAACGACATCACGAAGAAGACGCCGGCCTGCTTCGAGCCCACGCTCGACTACGTCGTCGTCAAGGTGCCGCGCTGGGCGTTCGAGAAGTTCCCCATGGCCGACCCCGAGCTGACCACGCACATGAAGAGCGTCGGCGAGGCGATGGCCATAGGGAGGACCTTCAAGGAGGCCTTCCTCAAGGCCCTGCGCTCGCGCGAGCTCGACACCCCCGTCGAGCTGCCGACGACCGCGCAGGAGACGCTCAAGGCCCTGGCGGCGCCGAGCTGCGCGCGCTACGACCTTCTGCTGCACGCCTTCAGGCAGGGTGTCGCGGTCGCGCAGCTCGCCGAGCTGACCGGGGTCTCACCCTTCTTCCTCAGCGAGCTGTGCGACATCACCGGGCTCGAGCGCGAGGTGCGCGACGCCGGCACTCTCACGCCCGAGCTCCTGCGCCGCATGAAGCGCTACGGTTTCTCCGATGCCCGCCTCGGCGAACTCTGCGGGCGCACCGAGCGCGAGGTCCGCGCCCTGCGCCTCGAGTGGGGCGTCACACCCGTCTACAAGGCGGTCGACACCTGCGCCGCCGAGTTCGCCGCCGAGACGCCCTACTTCTACTCGACCTACGAGCAGGAGAACGAGGCCGAGCCGGGGGAGAGGCCCCGAGTGGTGATCCTGGGCTCGGGGCCGAACCGCATCGGCCAGGGCATCGAGTTCGACTACTGCTGCGTGCACGCCGCGCTGACGGCGCGGCGCCTGGGCTACGAGGCGGTCATGGTCAACTGCAACCCCGAGACGGTCTCGACCGACTACGACGTCTCCGACCGTCTCTACTTCGAGCCCTTGACCTTCGAGGATGTCGCCAACGTCTGCCGCAACGAGTCGCCCGAGGGGGTGATCGTGCAGTTCGGCGGCCAGACGCCGCTCAAGATCGCCGCGGCGCTGGCCGAGGCCGGCATCCCGATCCTCGGCACTCCGCAGGCCTCGATCGACCTGGCCGAGGACAGGGGCCGCTTCGGCGAGCTGCTCAAAGAGCTCGGCATCCAGTGCCCGCCGTACGGCCTGGCGCGCACGGCGGCCGAGGCGCGCGCCGTGGGCGACGAGATCGGCTATCCGCTGCTCGTGCGCCCGTCGTACGTGCTCGGCGGCCGCGCCATGGAGATCGTCTACTCGGCCGCCGAGCTCGAGGAGTACATGACCACGGCGGCCGCCGTGAGCCCGGGGCGGCCGGTGCTGATCGACCGCTTCCTCGAGGACGCGATCGAGGTCGACGTCGACGCGGTCGCCGACGGCGAGACCGTCTACGTCGGCGCCGTCATGCAGCACGTCGAGGAGGCAGGCGTGCACTCCGGCGACTCGGCCTGTGTGATCCCGTCGATCAGCCTCGGCGAGGGCACCCTCGAGAAGGTCCGCCGCCAGACGACGCAGCTCGCCCTCGCCCTGGGGGTCAAGGGGCTCATCAACGTGCAGTTCGCCTACCAGAACTACCAGCTCTACGTGCTCGAGGTGAACCCCCGGGCCTCGCGCACGGTGCCGTTCGTGAGCAAGGCGACGGGGGTGTCGCTGGCGAAGGTCGCGACCGAGGTCGCGCTCGGCCGCCGGCTGACCGACATGGACCTCCCGGCGCGCGCGGTACCCGAGCACGTGAGCGTCAAGGAGGTCGTGCTCCCGTTCGCGCGCTTCCCCGGGACCGACAGCCGACTCGGCCCGGAGATGAAGTCGACCGGCGAGGTGATGGGCATCGCCGAGGCCTTCCCGGCGGCGCTCGCCAAGGCGCACAGCGCCGCCGGCGCGCCGCTGCCGCTCGAGGGCGCCGTGTTCCTGTCGGTCTGCGACAGCGACAAGTCGGCGGCGACGATCCTCGGCCAGCGGCTGCACTCGCTGGGCTTCGCGATCCTCGCCACGCGCGGCACGGCGCGCGCCCTGCAGAGCCTCGGCGTGCCGGCCACGGAGGTCAACAAGGTGCACGAGGGTGAGCCGCACGTGGTCGGGTTGATCCAGAGCGGCGCCGTCGACCTGGTCGTGAACACGCCGTACGGGCGCGGGGCACGCAGCGACGGCTACGAGATCCGCACGACGGCCGTGCAGCGCGGCGTACCCTGCATCACCACGCTGGCGGGCGCCTCGGCGGCGGTCTCGGCGATCGAGGCCGCACGGCGCCCTCGGGTCGCCGTGCGCTGCCTCCAGGACCTCCACGGGACGGCTTGACGCGATGACGGGGCGCGATGAGGATGGCGGCGTGGTAGCGCGGTCGCGGAAGATGATGACGAGGCAGCGTCCGGAGGAGGTCGGGCGACCCCGATGA
>DATHSP010000419.1:0-11768 GCA_035464075.1 Thermoleophilia bacterium
CCTCCCCGGGCGCCAGCTCGTTCACCCCCGCTTCGCAGCCGCAGCCGATGATCGACGTGGCGAACCCCGTGGCCGCGGCGGCGGCCGTGCGCGCCCACTCCTCGGTCTCGGCGGTCACGACGAGCCGCGTGCCCCACATCCCGAAGGCCTCGGCGAAGGTGTCCTCTATCTCGACTCCGTTGACGCGCATCACGAGCTCCCTCCTCTCGCCACGGGCGACGACACGCGCCGCGACTGCGGGTGCCGGCGCCGCAAGGCGTCGGCCTCGGCGATGTACAGGTGATCGAGGGCCGACCCGCGGGCCTCGCGCAGGCGCAGGGCGTCGACCAGGGCCTCTTCGGCGCCGCCCCCCAGGAGCCCCTGGGCGATCAGGGCGGCGCCCTGCGCGGCCTCGCTCGCGTGCTCGGCGAAGCCCCCGGCCTCGCGCACGGGGGCGAAGCGCTCGAGGCGCCCGGCGACCGCGTCCCGCAGCGCGGGCACGCGGACGAGGCGCCCGGAGAGCACGACCTCGCGGGGCTCGCCGGTGACGGCCACGTGCCCCGCGACCCGCTTGAGCAGGTCCTCGAGGAAGGCGTCGAGGGCGGCGGCCGCGCGGCCGTCTTCGGCGGCCGCCGCGACGACCTCCTCGGGGGCCGCGTCCGGCCGCCCGGCCACCCAGGCCATGCCGCCGGTCGCGAGCGTGTCCTTGGCGAAGCCGCCGAGCAGGAAGGCGAGCTCGCCGTCCATCGCCCCGAGGGCGCGGTAGCCCATGGCCCCGCAGGTGCCCCCCGAGCCGTCGACCACGGCGCCCCCTTCGACGGCCACCACGGCCGTGAAGGCGCCGCCCAGCTCGACGTAGAGCAGCGACGTCTCGTCGTACGGCAGTGCGAGCCGCCGCGCCTGGTCCCAGACCCCGAGCGCCGCGGCGCAGAGCTTGTCCGCGGTGCCCATGTCGATGCGGTTGACCTTGCGGTGGTCGGGGACCGTCGGCAGGTGTACGACGCCGGGCGCGAAGCAGACCGGCAGGCCGCTGTCGCGCAGGGCGAGCAGCAGACGGCCCATGCCGCGCACGATGCTGCCGCGCGACCCGTCGCCGTCCCCGGCCAGCAGGAGCAGGTCGAGCTCCTCCGGCCCCACGTCGGCGGCGTGGGTCCACGGCAGGCCGTAGCCCGACGGGCCGACGATGAGCTCGACCGGCCCGGCGGCGCGCAGCACGTCCACCAGCCCCATCGGGTCGGCGCCGACCTCCACGGTCGCCAGCGTCGCGTCGAGGAAGACCTCGTCGCCGTCGCGCCCGCAGACGTCGAAGCTCACGGTACCGGGGTCGATGCCGAGCACGCGGCTCATCGCGTCTCCTCCACCGCCGACGAAGGCGCGGCCGCGCCGCCCGGATCCACTGCGGAGACGGCGTCCTCGAGCGCGGCCTCCGTCGCGGCGTCCGCCTCCTCGCTCAGGTACCCCCAGCGCAGCGGAGACTCCTGCGTGTAGCGCTTGCCGAGGCGCCGCGCCAGGGCGGCGCGCTCAAGCTCGCAGCCGAGGTAGAAGGCGTGGCTCGCGTCGACCTCGCCGAGAGCGGCGAAGAGCTCGCCGGGCTCGGTCCCGCGCACGAACAGGTGGCGGTTGAAGACGTAGACCCACTCCGCGTCGGCGAAGATGCGGAAGTGGCGGTCGCGGATCTGCCGCTGCATCGCCCGCAGCTCCCCCTCGGTGTAGGTCTCGAAGGGCGGGTCCTTGAGCGCGACCAGGCGGTCGTCGATCGACTTCGGCAGCACCGTGTTGGTGACCGCGTAGTGCATGAGCTTGCGCGCGAGGTCGAGCTCGCGCACGGCACCGCGCGCCCAGCTGATGACCTCGGTCGTGAGCACGTACTCGATGCCGAGCTCGGCGGCGATGCCGGCCATCACGGCGTTGATGCCGACACTGTCGGCGTCGGTGAGCTCGGTGAGGTTGCCGAGGCCCATGAGCATCTCGGCCTCGGGGTGACGGCGGCGCGTCTCGCGGTAGCGCTCCAGCGACGCCGTGAAGCCGAAGCCCAGCGGGTCGAGGATCGGGTCGAGCACGTACGGCACGCCGGCCGCCTCGACGGCCTCGAGATTGCGCTCCATCGACTCGAGCCCCTCGCCGAAGTCGGGGATCACGACGACCTTGCAGTGAAGCCCGGGCAGCAGCTCGAGGTTCTGCGAGTTCACGCTCAGGAGGAGGTCGACCCCGGCGGCGTCGGCCTCGCGGATGGTGTCGGGCTCGAAGCTGTCGATGCTGACCGTGAAGCCGCGCTCCTTGAGCCCGGCGACGACCTCGCCGACCCCCGGGAAGCCCTCCATCGGGGGCGCCCCGAGGTCGATGACGTCGGCGCCGCTGCGGCGGTAGTACTCGGCCCTGGCGAGGATGTCGGGGAAGCTCATGCGCCAGGCCTCGACGATCTCGGCGAGGATACGGGTGCGGTACTCGCCGTAGCCCTCGAGGACGCGCTCGCGGCCGAAGAAGACGGGCAGGTCCTTGAGGTCCTTGGGGCCGCGGACCACGGGCACGCCGAGCCGCCGCTCGAGGGCCGCCAGGTCGCCGCGGCAGAGCCCGGGGATCATGACCTGCCGGCAGCCGCGGGCGTCGGGCAGGCGGCGCGCGATCCACTCGGTGCGCATCAGGGCGGCGACCGAGCCGTTCAGCTCGGCGAGCTCGTACCCGCCCTCGAGCTCGAGGCGCTCGAGGGTCGCGCGCAGGGAGGCCGCGGCGAGCCTGCCGGTCACGAAGAGGTACTCGGCCACCCCGGCGCCCCTCCCTCCCTCAGCCCGCGAGCCACTCGGTGAGCGACGTGTGGCGCACGGCGAACGCCCGGTCGGCGAGCTCGGGGCGGATCTCGTCGAACGTCCCGAAGCGCTCCGCGAAGGCGTTGTGCTCGTGGATGCCCTCGAAGTTCTCCTGGCGGGCGAGCACGAAGGTGTCTCCTGGGAGGTCGGCGTAGCGCTCGGCGACGTTGCGCAGCATCTCGCGCACCACGTCCTCGACGAAGCGCGGGTTGCGGTGCGCCTTCTCGACCACGTACAGCTCGTCGGGGCGCTTGAGCAGCTCGTAGATCTCGGAGCTCATCGAACGCTGGGCGATGTCGACGAGGTCCTCCGCCCGCAGGCGGTGCTCGGAGCCGATCATCAGGGTCCCCCGGCCGCGCTGGTTGTGCGAGGCGATCGGCAGACGGTCGACGATGCGCGTGCTCTCCTGCTCGTCGTAGCCGTCCTCCCGGAGAAGCTCGATGGCGTGCTCGCGCACCATGCCCTGCGCGCAGGGGCACACGGTGAGGCCGTTGACCTCGACGCCGACCAGCAGGCGAGTGTGCTGCCGCGTCGCGGCGGCGATGCCGATCAGCGTGTAGAGCTCCTCGGTCGGGCGCCGCGTGACGGGCGTGGTCCGCACGATCGGCGACTGCGCCTTGATGCGGACCTCGGCGCGCAGCCCCTCCTGCGTCTCCATCACCTGTTCGGCCATGCGTTTGGCGAGCGACTCGATGTCGGGGAAGGGCGTGCGGGTGAGCCCCTCGGCGAGGTCTTCGACGACCTCGCTGAAGCGCGACATGTGCACGCCCGTCTGCTCGGGGCTGAGGTCGGCGAAGAGGTCGAGGGTCGCGTAGAAGAGCTCGGGCTTGTCGCCGTCCTGGATCGAGATGATGCGCCGCAGGTCGGTGACCCCGGCGCGGCTCAGCGCGACCGTGACGGCCGGCCGCTCGCGCTGCACGTCACGGCGGACCCTGCAGCCCGGGTCCTCCTGGTCGCTCATCGCTCGACCTCCTCAGCCGCAGGCGACGGGCTCGGCGTGGGCCACGTGGCCGGAGAGCACGGCGTAGTTCTCGTAGCTGACCGTGTAGGCGTGCTCGAAGTAGGCGCGGATCTCGGTCTCGACGGCCGGGTCGTGCGGGGGCGCGACGTAGAACGTGCGCCCCGGCACCTCGGCGACGACGGCGCCGTCGCGGGCGACGAGCACGCCGTCCTTGAAGACGTAGCGCGGCTTGGCGAACATCGCCTCCTTGTCGTCCTGCTCGGCGTAGACCGCGACGTCGGCGTCGGCGCCCACGCCGAGGTGGCCCTTCTTGTCGAGGCCGAGGGCGCGGGCCGGGCCGGCGCGCGTGATGACGGCGATGTCGCCCAGCGTGTACTCGCGCTCGAGCTCGGGCAGCAGCGCGCCTCTGCGCGCCCGCACATGGATGCCGTCGAACATCTCGCGCCGGTAGGCGCGGTCCATCAGCAGCCTGATGACCTGCGGGTAGCTCGTGAAGCAGCCCGCGTTCGGGTGGTCGGTGGTGAGGAAGACGCGCCACGGGTCGTCGACGAGCAGGAAGAGCTCGAGACCGGTGCGCCACATCGTCGCGTTGATCGGGTTGGTGCGCTTGTAGACGATGGGGACGATGCCGCCGCCGGACTCGCTCTCGACGTCGTCGTTCATCCAGCGCCCGCCGGCGGTCTGGTGCAGCATGTGCTGCAGGGGACCGTCGGAGGTCATCGTCGTGGCGCGGCCGAAGACGATCTGGCCGACGTCGATGGTCATCGCCGGGTCGGCGTTGACCACCTCCGCCAGCATCGCGGCCTCGCCCTTGTGGATGTGGCGCGGGCCCTCGCCGTAGCTCAGGAACTGCAGGTGGCAGTAGTGGGCGCGCTCGCCCTTGAGCGTCTTCATCGTCTCTGCCGTCGTGCGCGCGCTGGTGCTGCGCCCGAGGTTGATGCCGTGGATGTGCGGCACGTGCGGCAGGCCGAGCTCCTCGTTGACCCAGGCCAGGGTCTCGAGGATCCGCCGCGGCGTCACGCCGTCGTAGCCGATGACGTCGTCGTCGAGCTCGCGGACGTTCTTGCCCCACTTCCAGTTCTCGACCCCGCCCGGGTTCACGATCTTGATCGCGTAGCCCTTGGTCGCCTTGAGCAGCCAGGCGACGTAGTCGCGCGCCATCTCCGGCCGGCCGTCGCGGATCGCCTGCATGATGAAGTGGTTGTTGCCCATGGTGATGAAGACGCCCTTGTCGAGGTTGGGCATGTCCTCGATCTCTTCGTGCGTGTGGCGCGCGACCAGGGGCGCCGTCGCGGCCTCCATCACCGTGGTGTAGCCCATCTCCGAGTACAGGTAGCCGGTGAGATGGGTGGTCGGGACCGTGCCCCCCGCTCCCGAGCGCAGCTCGCCGACGCGCGCCCGCTCGTGGCCGCGGTGGTCCTCGGGGCGCAGCTTGCGTCCGGCGTTGACCTTGGCGCCGACAAGGTGGCTGTGGACCTCGACGCCGCCGGGCATGACGACGAGGCCGGCGGCGTCGACGATCTCGGCGCGGTCGCGGTCGACCTCGCCGGCCGCGACCACGCGACCGTCCTTGACCCAGATGTCCGCGACCTGCCCGTCGAGGCCGTTCCGCGGGTCGTAGACCCGCCCTCCGAGGATACCGAGCATCATGTCCTCACCGCCTCGATGAGGCGCCCCAGGACCTCTTCGTCCGTGGGGCGCCCCGTCTCGATGACCTGACTCAGGGGGATGGGCACGTTGTCCATGCGGTAGGCCGTGCCGGCGGCGTCGACGCCGTAGGCCGCCGTCGGGAACAGCACGGTGGCGTGCGAGGCGGTCACGCTCGGCCCGTGGTCGAGCACGATCGTCGGGATGCGCTCGAGGTGCGCGGCCGCCGGGCGCGGGAAGTGCGCCCCGGGGTCGGAGGCGAGGATCACGGCGGCGTCGGCGGCGCGCCGCGCCAGCATGTCGACGGCGGTGAACTCGCCGGGGCTGAACTGCGGGTAGCCGCGCGCGTAGCTCACGGCGAAGGGGTAGCCGCTCGTCCACGTGAGCACCTGGTCGGCGCCGGTCACGTTGCCGTGCCCGCGCATCGGGATCACCGAGCACTTGGCGTACTCGTTGAGCTCGGCGACCAGGGTGAAGAGCTCGGCGACGTTGAGCTGCCGCGCCGCCGTCATCGTAAGGCCCATCCCCATGAAGAAGAGGCCGTAGCGGCAGGCCTTGAGGCGCTCGACGAGCTCCTTCAGGTCGGCGACGGGCACCCCGCCCACCGTCTGGCCCTCGGGCTCGCCGCCCTGCACGAGCAGGCGCAGCGTGCTCAGCACCTCGTAGTCGCAGCCCGGATCGACCTGGAGGAAGCGGTCGGCCTTCTTCGCCGTGCCGGTCTCGCGCACGTCGACCGCGTACACCGTGCGGTCGGCGCGCCCGTTCGGCGTCAGCGCGCCCTTGGCGTTCAGCGAGTAGCGGGCGAAGTGCCGCAGGTGTGACTGATCGGGGTTGCAGCCCCAGAAGACGAGCAGGTCGGCGCGATCGCGGACCTCACCGAGGGTGCAGGTGGGCTCCCCGACCGCCTGCATGGCGAGCCCGGTCGGGCCGTGACAGACCGACGACGTCGAGTCGACGATCGCCCCGATGCGGTCGGCGAGCTCGACCGCCTTGCGCTGCGCCTCGCTGGCCGACGAGCTGAGACCGTAGATGAGCGGGCTGTCGGCCGCCCTGAGGATGTCGGCGGCCGTGGTGACGGCCGCGTCCCACTCGACCTCCTCACCGCGCACAAGCGGGCGGCGCGGGCGCGGGTCGTAGTCCATGAAGATGCCCTGGCCGCTCGAGCAGGCGCGCTTGACCTTGACGATGCGCGCGCCCTCGACCTCGACCGCGATGTCGTCGCAGAGGCAGCCGCAGAACGGGCAGGCGACGTGCTCGAGCACGGTGCTCATGACCCCTCGCCTTCACCGCCGGCCGGCCCGGCGCCGGCCGGCTCGACCTCGACCGTCAGCCCCTTGAACGAGGGCATGCCCGTACCGAACGTCTCCGTGCCGACGAGACCGTTGATCGTCGTCCCCATGGGCACGAAGACGAGACCTGCGGGCAGGGCGCCCTCGTGCGCGGTCAGGGCGATCTCGCCCACCTCCGTGCGCAGGGTGGCGCGGCCGCCGTCGGCGATGCCGAGCCGCACCATGTCGTCGGCGTTCATCTCGACGATCTCGGTCGCCGCGTGGTACTCGGGCGAGTCCTTGCCCTTGTGCATGCCGATCGCCTGCTTACGCGTGCGACCGCTGATCAGCGTGAGTCTCTCGCTCACGGCGCACCTCCCTTCGCCGGCCGCCGTGCTGCAGCCTCTCGTACATTGTAGCCGCCGCTCTATGGAGATCCGCGAGACAGGCGTCACGGTCCGGCGCCCCGTCCGCGAACACCGTACAGACCGGGTGCCCCGCGGCTATACGCTCCCCGCTCCCCGGCACGTCGCGCACCGCCGGCCGGTCGCCGCCGGCGCCGCCGGTGCGGCCGGAGCTGCCGGAGCGGCCGGTGCCGACGCTCTCCTCGAGCCAGGCGTCGGTGTCCGGGGTCACCACCGCTCGCCGCGCGAAGACGACGGCCTTGCCGAAGAAGGGTGACGTGCCAGCGGCGGCAGCGGCCGCGACCGTGTTCGACGCCGCAGACAAGCCTGCCGCCGGGCGCGCGTCCCCGGCGGCGGCCGGGCCGGCCGCCGGAGAGAAGCCGGCCGCCTGCCTCTCCGCGGGGTGCCCCCCCGGCAAGCGGCCGGCACACCCTGCGAGGTGCAGGGTGAAGACGTTCACGCCGCAGGCGCGCTCGGCCAGCTCCATCGACGCCGTGACGCGCGGGTTCACCTCGACGAGGTACGGCACCAGCGAGCCCCACTGGCCTTCGGCGACGACGAGGTCGAGACCGTTCACCCCCCGCAGGCGGAAGCGCCGCGTGAGCAGCGAGGCCATCTCACCGACCGCCTCGGCCAGCTCGCGGCCCGGGCGGCCCGCCGCCGGGAACGGCAGGATGTTGCCGCACCAGGCGAAGCCGTGCGCCCCGAGGGCCTTGTCGCCGACGAGCTGCTCGCCCAGGGCGAAGACGCGGGCCGCGCGACCGTCGGCGACGAAGCTAGCCGACGCGGCGCGGCCAGCGATCTCGGCCTGCAGCAGGTGCGCCCGGTCGAGCGGCTCCCCATCCCAGCGACTCACGCCGTGCCCGCCGCCGCTGCGCACGCGCTTGCGCAGCCAGCGGCCGCCCGTCTCGCGCGCGTAACCCTCCTCGCCGGCCACGAGCGTCGTCGGGCAGGCGATCCCCGCGTCGGCGCAGAAGCGCCGCAGCACGCGCCAGTCGCGGACCTTGCGCACGGCGCCGGCCTCGTTGCCGAGCACCTCGTGCCGGCGGCCGAGGCGCGCGATCGCCGCCGGGTGGTTCTCGAAGTTGGCGCCGTAGACCACGGCGCCGGCGCCGAGGCGGCCGGCGGCGCGCACCAGACCCGCGGCGGTCGGCGGAAGACCCAGGTCGCGGCCCAGGGCGTAGCTGGTCGCGGCGCGTGCCTGGTCGCGGTCGCCGAAGAAGTCGACCGCGACGACCCGCGCGCCGCTCCGCGCCGCCGACTCGGCCATGGCGCGCGTGCTCACGCCGATCAGCAGGACGTCGTCGATCAGACCAGCTCCTTGGCGATCACCTCGATCTCCTCCACGTCGAGCACCTGGTCGTTGCTCTCGAAGAGGCTCTGGATGCAACGCTTGTGGATCTTCATCTTGAGGTCGCCGATGGCGAGCGCCCCGAAGACCTGCTTGCCGTCGACCTCCTTGCCGTCCCACGTCGGCTTGCTGCCCTCGACGCCCAGCGGCGGTACCGCGTTGACGTCGCCCAGCACGCTCAGCGTGTCGTGACCGCGCCACAGCTCCTCGGCGACGAGCGAGACGCCTTCGACGCCGGTGCAGAGCACGGCGTGCGCCCCGTCGAGGGCACGCCGCGTCGTCTCCGGGTCGCCGGCCGCGGCCGGCGTCAGCTTGACGCCGAAGCGGCTCTCGAGCGCCGCACAGGCCGCCTCGGCGCGCTCCTGGGTGCGCGACGTGAGGACGACGTCGGCGCCCTCCTTCGCGAACAGGGCGGCGGCGCGCTGCCCCACCGGGCCCGTGCCGGCGAGGACGACCACGCGACGTCCCTCCACCGGCGTGGCCGTGATGATCTTGACGACAGCCGCCGTGGCCGTGGTGTTGCAGCCGTTGGCGTCGAGCATGACCGAGACCCGCAGCGGGCCGAAGAACGACTGCGTCGCCTCCTGCAGCATCGACTCGCCCTTGCGCACGTCGATGCCGCCGATGAACACGGCCGTGTTCTTCAGGTCGGCCGGCCCGCGGGTGAACATCGCGCCATAGACGAGGTCGCGCACCTCGCGCAGCTCGATGCCGCCGTGCTGCAGGATCACGTCGACGCCGGCGTCGTAGGCGGTGATGGCGTCGAAGACGCTCGGCGCCCGGTCCCCGTCGAGTTGCACCAGGATCTTCTTCATCTCGTCACGCCCTCCCTCGCCGTGTGAGGCCCGCCGCGCGGCCCGACGCCGCGTGAGGCGGGCGGTATACTGCCTCGTGTCGTGTCGCTCACCGGCCACCCGCGACACGCGCCGCGCGAGAGGCAGGAGCCTTGGACACGCTGCACGCGCTCCCCCTGCGCAAGGGGTGGATCTACGAGGTCGTCGTCTGCACCTTCTCGGGCGAGACGCCGCACGCGGCGCCGTTCGGCGTGTGGACCGACGATCACACCACCCTCGAGCTCGACATGTACCAGGGCTCCGAGACGCTCGCCAACGTGCTCGCGGGCCGCGAGCTGGTCGTCGCCTTCCCCGCCGCCGTGACGACGCTCTTCGAGACGCTGTTCGCGCCGCAGCGCCTGTCGTTCGGCCACGCCGCCACGGTGCGGGCGCCGACGCTCGACGGCGCCGTGGCCACGGTCGAGCTCGTCGTCCACGACACCGCGCCGGCGGATGGTGGCACCCACGTCAGCGCCCTGCCGCGGCGCACGCACGTCGCCGCCGGCGAGGTGACGCTGCTGAACCGGTCCGAGGGCCTGCTCCTCGAGAGCCTCGTTCTGGCCACGCGCCTCGAGCGCCTCGGCGCCGCCGCCGTGCTGCCTGCCCTCGCCGAGAACCTGCGTGTCGTGCGCAGGGTCGCCCCCGGATCGGCCGCCGAAGCCGCGCTCACCGAGCTGCTGAGGCGCCGCGGCGCCCGGCCGTAGACGCGCCTCGCGAGGGCGCACCGCGGCCGCCCACCCCCGGTGCCGTCTCCCGGCCCCGATCGGCCGCCGGCGTCGACTCATCGAACGAGCCCGGGGCCCCGGCGCTCGTGCGCCCGCAACGCTCACGGCTCGACCTCCACGCGCGCCTCGGTGTTGCGGCCGCGCGCGACGAACACCTCGGCCTGCGTGCCGCGCTCGTCGAGGAAGGCGCGCACCGCCGCTTCGAGGCGGCCGGCGCCGGCCTCCGCGTCCAGAGCGTAGACCGCGGGCCCCCACGAACTCTGGCCGGCGCCGGCGGCGCCGGCGCGCAGCATGGCGGCGACGGTGTCGCCTTCGACCTCGGCGTTGTAGAGGCCCTGCTGGGCCTCGGCGAAGTAGCGCCCGGTCTTACGGTCGATCGCCGTGAGGGCGCGGCCGAACTCATCGATGTCGCGCTCGACGAGCGCCGGCATCAGCTGGAGCTGGGTGATGCGACAGATCTCCTCGGAGACGCGCACGGAGGGCGACAGCCCCGCGAAGTTGCCCTCCTCGCTGCGCCCGCTCAGGCCACTTGCCACCTCCGGGACGGCGACGACGAAGCACCAGTCCGCGGGGAAGTCGCGGCGCCAGACGATCGTCGGCGTGGCCTGCTGGCCGTCGTTCGCTTTGCTGTGACCGGCGTCGACGACGAACCCGCCGCCGGCGAAGGCCGCGAGGCCGATCCCCGAGCGCCTGCCGCGACCCAGGGCGCCGGCGATGTCGCGGGCGCGGAGGTCGAGGCCGCACACGGTGGCCAGCCCTCGGCCCACCGCCAACGCGAGCTGCGTGCCCGAACCGAGCCCGGCGTGGCGCGGGATGCGCCCGCGCACCGCGATCGACACCTGCGGTTCGACGCCGAAGTGATCGCAGAAGCGACGACGCCACGCGCGGACGCGCTCGGCGTCGTCGCCCAGCGCGTCCGCGGCGTCGCCCTCCTCGACGACCACGGTCGTGCTCGGGCGGTCGATGGCGACCCCGAGGCTCCCGTAGCAGCGCCTGAGGTCGTCGCTCAGGTTGGTGAACCCGAGGTGCAGCCGGCTCCCGGTCGCGACCGTGACCTTCATCGTGCCTCGCGCGGTCTCTCCGGGCAGGCGCGCAAGGCGCCGGCGATGTCGTCGACGCCGCCGAGCACGCGCAGTCCCTCGATCGTCCGCAGCCGGTCGGCGTTCTCGACGTCGAGGCCGCGGATCGCGAGGGTGAGCTTCTCGCCCCCGGGGCGCGTGGTGACCGTGGTCCCGGGGCGCTGGTCGACCGGCAGCATGAAGATGGGGATGTCGGTCTTGCCGACCTGGGCGACGGCGTTGGTGATGATCGTGTCGGCGATGCCGTGGGCGACCTTGGCCGTCGTGTTGGCGGTCACCGGCGCGACGACGAAGCAGTCGTAGCGGCCGATCTGCATGGGACCGACGATGAAGGGCGCGTTGGCGTCCTCCTCGACGATCACCTTGCGGCTGATGCGCTCCACCTCGTCCCAGAGCTTGTACCAGCGCACGACCTTGACCGCGGCCTTGGAGAGGACGGTCGTGAGCTCGACGTCCTGGCTCTCGCGGATCGCCGCCATGGCGGCCACGGTCTCGGGCATCAGGTCACCGGAGCCGGTGATGCCCCACACCACCTTCAGTGTCATAGCGTCCCTCCCTCGGGCCACCGGTCGGACGGCTGCCGCACCCCGGTCACCGCGCCTCTGCTCCGCCTGGCGAGCCGCGCAGCAGGCGCGCCATGCGCACGAGCCGGTCGACGACGCGGTGCGACGCCGCCAGCCCTTCTTCGTCGGCCTTGACGCCCTCGGCGCCCTTGTC
>DATHSP010000420.1:0-3323 GCA_035464075.1 Thermoleophilia bacterium
CGCGGGTCTCGGGTGCGGCCGCGCCGGGCGCACGGGCGACCAGACATCGCCGTCCGCGGCGCAGCGCGCCCGATCCGATTCGGGCCTCGCCGTCCGCGGCGTAGATCGGGTGACGGCGCCGGCTTTGGCGGCCGCAGCCCGGGCGTTATATACTCGCGGCCGTGATCCGTGGTACAGCCGGTCAGACACTCGCGCCGGCCCGTCTCAGACGTACGGGCGCGCGACCGGCCCCACAAATCCCGTGCACCACAGGGCACGCCTCAGCGTGGGTCGCGGCGTGCCCGTCGACGACCTGAGACCACTCGCGCAGGGAGGGACGCACGCCCATGGCCAAGCACATCTTCGTCACCGGCGGCGTGGTCTCCGGTCTCGGTAAGGGCATCACTGCCGCCTCGCTCGGCCGTCTCCTGAAGGCGCGCGGCCTCAAGGTCGCGAACCAGAAGTTCGACCCGTACATCAACGTCGACCCCGGCACCATGAGTCCGTTCCAGCACGGCGAGGTCTTCGTGACCGAGGACGGCGCCGAGAGCGACCTCGACCTCGGTCACTACGAGCGCTTCATCGACGAGTTCGTACAGCGCGACTCCAACGTGACCACCGGCGGCATCTACAACGCCGTCATCACCAAGGAGCGTCGCGGCGACTATCTCGGCGGCACCGTCCAGGTCATCCCTCATATCACCAACGAGATCAAGTCGCGGATACACCGTCTGGCCGCCGCCCTCGACGTCGACGTGCTCATCACCGAGGTCGGCGGCACCGTCGGCGACATCGAGAGCCTGCCCTTCCTCGAGGCGATCCGCCAGTTCCGCAAGGACATCGGCCGCGAGCACGTGCTCTACATCCACGTCACCCTGGTGCCGGTGATCGGCGTGGTCGGCGAGCCGAAGACGAAGCCGACCCAGCACTCCGTCGCCGAGCTGCGCGAGATCGGCATCCAGCCCGACATCATCGTGGCCCGCTCCGAGGAACCGCTCGACCAGGGCATCCGCGAGAAGATCGCCCTGTTCTGCGACGTCGACCCCGACGCCGTCGTCTCGGCGCCCGACGCCGACGATATCTACAAGGTGCCGCTGGTCATGCACGAGCAGCGGCTCGACGCGCTCGCGGTGCGCATGCTGCACCTCGACGTGGGCCCGCCCGACCTCGCCGAGTGGGAGGAGCTCGTCGAGGCGATCGACGGGTGCAAGGGCAAGGTCACGATCGCCCTGGTCGGCAAGTACGTCCAGCTCCACGAGGCCTACCTCTCGGTCTGGGAGGCGCTCAAGCACTCCGCGCTGGCGGTGCGCCGCGAGCTCGAGATCCTCTGGGTCGACTCGGAGGAGCTCAACGACGCGACCGTCGTCGAGCGGCTCTGCCACGCCGACGGCGTGATCGTGCCGGGCGGCTTCGGCCAGCGCGGCATCGAGGGCAAGATCGAGGCCATCCGGTACTGCCGTGAGCGCAAGACGCCTTACCTCGGTGTGTGCCTGGGGATGCAGTGCGCGGTCATCGAGTTCGCGCGCAACGTCTGCGGCATGACCGATGCCAACTCGTCCGAGTTCGACCCCGAGTCGCCGTTCCCGGTCATCGACCTGCTGCCCGAGCAGAAGCAGATCGAGGACATGGGCGGGACGATGCGGCTCGGCGCCTCGACGGTGCGCGTGGTGCCGGGCACGAAGGCGCACGCGGCGTACGCCGAGGACGAGGTCCGCGAGCGCCACCGGCACCGCTACGAGGTCAACAACGACCTGCGGCCGCAGCTCGAGACGGCCGGGCTCGTGGTGTCGGGGACGACACCCGACGGCCGTCTCGTCGAGATGGTCGAGCTCGCCGAGCACCCGTGGTTCGTCGCCTCGCAGTTCCACCCCGAGTTCAAGTCGCGTCCGAATCGGCCGGCCCCTCTGTTCCGCGAGTTCGTCGCCGCCGCCGCGCGCCTGCGCGCCGGCCGCGAGGACGAGATCGAAGAGGTCTGCGCGACGTGAGCGGCCTGGCGACGGTGGACGAGCTGCTCGAGCGGTTCCTCGAGCTCGTCGCCGTGCCGTCGCCCTCCGGGCAGGAGCGCGCCGTCTCCGACCTGATCCAGGCGCGGCTGCGGGCGGCGGGGCTGAGCGTGAGCGAAGACCAGACCGCCGCCGTGACGGGCTCCGCCAGCGGCAACCTCGTCGCCACCGTGAAGGGCACGGGCGGCGGCGTCCCCATCGCCTTCTCCGCCCACATGGACACGGTGCCGATCGACCGGCCGCCGACGGTGATCGTCGAGAACGGCGTCGTGCACACCGACGGCGAGACCGTGCTCGGGGCCGACGACAAGGCCGCGGTCACCGTCCTGCTGCAGGTGGCCGAGGACCTGGCGGCCGACCCGCCGGCCGGCGACGTCAGCTTCGTCATCTCCGCCGGCGAAGAGGTCGGCCTCAAGGGCGCCGCGGCCCTCGACGTCGCTTCCATCCCGGCCGACGCCTGCTTCGTCTTCGACAGCGAGGGCCCGGTCGGCACCATCGTCATGTCGGCGCCCACGCTGAGGCGGCTGACCGTGGAGTTCCGCGGGCGCAGCGCCCACGCCGGCATCGAGCCCGAGAACGGCCGCAGCGCGGTCGTCGCCGCGGCGCGCGCCGTCGCCGCGATGCGGCTCGGGCGCCTCGACGAGCAGACGACCGCCAACGTGGGTCTGATCGAGGGCGGCTCGGCGGTCAACGTCGTGCCCGAGCGCTGCGTCGTGACGGCCGAGGCGCGCAGCCGCGACGAGGCGGGCCTCGCCGCCCAGGTGGGCCACATGGTCGAGGTCTGCAACGTGGCCGCCGCCGAGACCGGCGTCGATGTCACGGTGACGATCGACGAGGACTTCCGCGGGTACGTGCACACCGACGAGAGCCTGCCGGTGCGGCTCGCGCTGGCGGCCTTCGCCGCCTGCGGGGTCGAGCCGCACCCGATCGGCGGCGGCGGGGGCTCCGACGCCAACGTGTTCAACCTGCGCGGCCTGCCGGCCGCGACCCTGGGCGTCGGCTTCGAGGACGTGCACTCGCCGCAGGAGCGGCTCGCCGTCGCACGCCTCGCCGACGTGTACCGCGTCGCCCACGCGCTCGTGCGCGCCGCGGGCGCCGCGGTCCTCTGAGCGCGGAGGCCCTCGTGGGCGAGCCCAGACCTGTACCCGTGGTGGACACCGACGTCCAGGACTTCCTCGACTACCTCGCCTACGAGCGCAGCGCCAGCGCCAACACGGTCGCCGCGTACCGCCGCGACCTCGAACGGCTGGTCGCGTTCCTGCGCGAGGCGGGCCTCACGGTGCGCACCGCCGGGGAGGACGACATCGAGGCCTTCTTCACCGGCCCGGGGGGCGCCGGGGC
>DATHSP010000421.1:0-2141 GCA_035464075.1 Thermoleophilia bacterium
CGGCCACTCGCACCTGCTGGCGATGCCGATCCCCAACCTGCTCGCCTACGACCCGTCGTTCGCCTACGAGCTGGCCATCGTCATCCGCGAGGGCCTGCGGCGCATGTACCAGGAGCAGGAGAGCCTCTTCTACTACGTCACGGTGGGCAACGAGAACCGCCCCCAGCCGGCGGCGCCGGAGCACCTGAGCCGCGAGGCGCTCGAGGACGGCGTGCTGCGCGGGCTCTACCTCTTCCGCCCCAGCGGCAAGAAGCGCGCCCGCAAACACGTCCAGTTGCTCGGCTCGGGCGCGATCATGCACGAGGCGCTGCAGGCCGCCGAGATCCTCGAGCGCGACTTCGGCGTCGCCGCGCATGTCTGGAGCGTCACCAGCTACAAGGCGCTGCACCGCGACGCCCTCGAGGTGGATCGCTGGAACCGGCTGCACCCCGGCGACGCGCCGCGCGCGCCCTTCGTGCACGAGGCCCTGTCCGAGACCAAGGGACCCATCGTCGCGGCGTCGGACTACGTCAAGATGCTGCCCGACGCGCTCTCGCGCTACGCCCCGCGCCCGATCGTGTCGCTCGGCACCGACGGCTTCGGCCGCTCGGACGCCCGCGCCGAGCTGCGCGACCACTTCGAGGTCGACGCCCGGCACATCGCGTACGCGGCGCTCACGGCGCTCGCCGGCGAGGGCCAGCTGGACGAGGCCGAGCTCGCCAAGGCGCTGAAGGCGCTCGACATCGACCCCGACAAGCGGAACCCGCACGTCGCCTGATCCCGACGGGCCGAGGAGGAACGTTGTGCCAACCGACATGAAGCTGCCCGAGGTGGGCGAAGGGATCGAGGCCGGCACGGTCGTGGCGGTGCTCGTCAAGGTGGGCGACCGGGTCGAGCTCGAGCAGCCGATCCTGGAGCTCGAGACCGACAAGGCCGTCGTCGAGGTCCCCTCGACGGTCGCCGGCGTGGTCGAGAAGGTCCACGTGAAGGCGAACGCCGAGGCGCGCATCGGCCAGGTGGTGCTGACCGTCGGCGAGGGCGCGGCCGCGCCTGCGGAGGCGAAGACCGAGAAGGAGCCAGACGCGAAGGCGGAACCGACGAAGGCCGAGGCCAAGCCGGAGGTGGAGGGCGAGGAGACGAAGGCCAGCGCGGCCACCCCAGCGCAGGAGCCATCGGCGCCTGCCCCGGCGCCTGCGCCGGCGGCCGAGCCCGGTCGCCCCGGCCTCATCGCCGCCGCTCCATCGGTGCGCCGGCTGGCCCGCGAGCTCGACGTCGACCTGCGCGCGGTGGCCGGCAGCGGCGTGCTCGGTCGCGTGTCGGCCGAGGACGTGCAGCGCTACGCCACGGGCGGACCCGGCGCCGGCCGGCCGGGGGCGGTCGCCGTCGAGGCCCCGCCGCTCCCCGACTTCTCGCGCTGGGGCGAGACCGAACGCGTCGCGATGTCGGGCATCCGCAAGGTGACCGTCCGCACCATGGCGCAGGCCTGGGCGAACGTGCCGATGGTCACGCACTTCGACGAGGCCGACGCCACCCGCTTCGAGGAGCTGCGCCAGCGCTTCAAGGGGATGGTCGAGAAGGTCGGCGCGAAGCTGACGCCGACCGCGATGCTGCTCAAGGTGATCGCCGTGGCGCTGCGGCGCTTCCCGGACTTCAACGCCAGCATCGACGTGGGCACGCAGGAGATCGTCTACAAGAAATACGTCAACCTGGGCACCGCGGTCGACACGGAGCACGGCCTGCTCGTGCCGGTGATCAAGCACGCCGACCAGAAGAGCGTGGTCGACCTCGCGGTCGAGCTCGGCGAGATCGCCGAGAAGGCACGCAAGCGCAAGCTCACGCCCGACGACATGAGCGGCGGCAACTTCATCGTGTCGAACCTCGGCGGCATCGGCGGCACCGGCTTCACGCCGATCGTCACGCCGCCCGACGTCGCCATCCTCGGCGTCTCGCGCAGCGCGATGAAGCCTGTCTGGGACGCCAAGAAGGGCGAGTTCGCGGCGCGTTTGATGATGCCGCTCGCCCTCACCTACGACCACCGCCTCATCGACGGCGCCTCCGCGGCCCGCTTCCTGCGCTGGGTCTGCCAGGCCGTCGAGGAGCCGTACCTGCTGACTCTGGAAGGCTGACGCCCCACCTGGCCGGCCGGTTACGGTCGGCCAGCA
>DATHSP010000422.1:0-27031 GCA_035464075.1 Thermoleophilia bacterium
GGTGCCGGCGCAGCTCGCCGAGGTCGATCGGCCACACCTCGGGCTCGAGGCCGGCCTCGGCCATCCACGCGGCGACGGTCTCCTGGGCCGGGGTCTCGCGCCCGTCGTGACTCGGGAGGGCGATGAGCTTCAGAAGCAGTCCGGTGAGCGCCTCGTGGTCGAGCATCTCGACCGCCCGGCGCTCGAGCGGCGACAGGCCGCCGCCCTCGGGCTCAGATCGCCGCGACGCGGACACCCCGGACGCTCACTCCGGGTCGCGGAGGACCGGTCGCGTCAGGCAGGTCGGCCCGCCCTCAGCCTTGAAGGAGAGGGGCGCACCCGGGATGGTCGCGACCTCGCAGCCCTCGCGCTCGAGCAGCCGCTGCGTGACCGGGTTGCCCTCGAGCAGGATGCAGCGGCGCGGGGCCACGGTGAGCACATTCGTGCCCTGAGTGCTCACGAACTCCTCCTCCGGCACCTCGAAGAGCCGCACGCCGCGGCGCTCGAGCTCGCGCCAGAGGGCGGTCGGCATGAGCGGCGGGTAAGCCACCGCGAAGCCGACGTCGACCGGGCTGACGAGCGAGAGGAGATGGAGGCAGGCCTCGGGCCCGGTGAAGTACGGCAGGTCGTAGGCCACGACGGTCACGCCGAGAGGTTCGAGAGCCGCCCGCAGCTGGCGCACGCCCTCAGCGTTGGTGCGGAACCCCATGCCGACGGCCAGCGTGTCGTGATCGAGCCACAGCGTGTCGCCACCTTCGACGCGCCCCTCGCCGGTGATGCGCGCGGCGACCGGGACGCCCTCGCCCTCGAGGAACGACGCGAGAGCGTCCTCCTCGCCGCGCCGCAGGGCCTTGCCCATGCTCAGGACCACGGTGCCGGCGTCGGTCACGAGCGCGGGGTCGAAGACGAACACGCTGTCGCTGTGCGCGGGAAGGGGGCCGTCGTGGACGAGGACCTCGACGCCCCAGTCGCGCAGGCGTGTGACGAGCTGAGCGTGCGCCGCGCGCGCCGCCGACAGATCGATGGGTCCAGTGTAGTGCCAGCTGCCGGGGTCGGCGGCGGCCATCGCCTCGTCGGGCGGCCGCACCACCACCCGGCGCAGGGCGCCGACCATGCTCTGGGCGCCGTACCGCGCGGCGGTCACCCGGACGCCCCCGGCGTCACTCGCCGGCGTCGCGGCGACGCCACGGCGCCCACGTCGCGGGGCGCGAGGCGTCGACGTACTGTCGCACCGGGAGCCGGTCCCCGGGCAGGCGCGCCCGCAGGAGACCGTCGTCTTCGATCACGTCGACGGCATCGGCCTGCATGGAAGCGAAGAGACTGACCAGCCCGACGGCGTCGGCGTCCCCTCCCAGCTCGTCGACGGTGAGGGTGTGGTTGTCGAGCAGGCGCTGCCACGTGCGGCCGACGCGGTCCCAGGTGAACGAGTACCTCACGCCGCGCACGAGGACGTCGATGGTCGCGTCGTCGACGGCCACGATCCGGCCGTTGCCGCTCCAGAGCACGAGCGGGAACTCCTGCCCGACCGTGTGCGCGGCCCGATACCTCATCGTCTCGATCGAGATCATGTGCGCTCCTTGGGGTCGCGGCCTAGTCTACCGTCGCCGCGGGGCCGATGAGAAGCCCGGGCGGCGCCGTCAGCCCGGCCGCGGCACGATGCCCAGCCGCTCGTGCACCTTGGCCAGCGTACGGGCGGCGATGGCCTCGGCCCGCTCGGCGCCGGTCTCGAGCACGCCGAGCGTGAAGGCCGGGTCGGCCTCGAGCTCGCGCATGCGCGCCTGGAACGGCGCCAGCGCCTCGACCACGACCTCGCCGAGGTCGCTCTTGAAGTCGGCGTAGCCCTTGCCAGCGTAACGCCCCACGATCGTCTCGACAGGCTCACCGCTCAGCGCGGAGTAGATCGTCAGCAGGTTCGTCAGCGCGGGCTTGTCGTCGCCGGCGCGCACTTCGGTGCCCGAGTCGGTGACCGCCCGCCGGATCTTGCGGCGGATGGCGTCGGGCGGGTCCATAAGGGCGATGTAGTTGTACTCGGAGCCGGCGCTCTTGCTCATCTTCTTCGTGGGGTCGTCGAGACCCATGATGCGGGCGGCGTCGGCGGGTATGACCGGCTCAGGGACGACGAACGTCTTGCCGAAGGCGTTGTTGAAGCGCTCGGCGAGGTCGCGGGTGAGCTCGACGTGCTGCTTCTGGTCCTCGCCGACCGGGACGGCGTCGGCCCGGTACAGCAGGATGTCCGCGGCCATCAGGACGGGGTAGTCGAAGAGACCGACGCCGATGCTCTCGCTCTCGCCGCCGCCGGTCTTGTCCTTGAACTGCGTCATGCGCCGCAGCTCGCCCATGTAGGCGACGGTGTTGAGGATCCAGGCCAGCTCGCTGTGCTGGGGAACGTGCGATTGCACGATGACGAGCGAGCGCTCCGGGTCGACGCCGCAGGCGAGGAACGTGTTGGCCACGTCCATCGTGTTGCGGCGCAGCTCCGAGCGCTGCTGGCGCACCGTGATCGCGTGCAGGTCGACGACGCAGTAGACGCAGTCGTGGGTCTCCTGCATGGCGACGTAGCCGCGCAGGGCGCCCAGCAGGTTGCCGAGGTGCAGGGCGCCGGTCGGCTGCGTGCCGGAGAAGACGCGCGGCCGGCGGGCCGGCTTGGGGCTGTCGGCGACGTCGCTCACGGCGCAAGAGTCTAGCGGAGCCCGGAGGGGGCGGCCAGCCGGCGACCGGGACTCGCCCGGCGGGACGGCCGCCGCGCCAACGGGCGGGACGGGCGGCGGCTACCATGGCCTCGTGCCCCACTGTTGCGACTCGGGGGGCCGGATGCTAGGCTGCCTGCGAATCGAGGACGACCGGTTGAAGACCGTGCGAGAGCCCGCGGGCACGTGCCTGGCGGGCGCCGAAGGGGCAAGGCGGGCGCCGGATGCGCCGCCGAAACTCTCAGGCAACCGGAGCACGGCCCGACGGGTCCCTGGAGCCGGCGCCGCCATATCGGCGGCGCCAGAGGACAGGGCGATGGACAGACATCGTCCTGTCCTCTGCGTTTAAGCCGGAGGTGCTCGAGATGGAGACCAGCGGGACAGTACCGTTCGCCGAACGCGTGGCGCGCCTGGGCACCGAGACCGCCTTCGCCGTCGGCGCCGAGTGTGCGGCCTGGGCGGCGAAGGGCAACGAGGTCTACCCCTTCCACCTCGGCGACATCGACCTCCCCACGCCGCACAACGTCGTCGAGGCGGCCGAACGCGCCATCGCCGACCGCAAGACGGGCTACTGCCCGAACGGCGGCATCCCCGAGCTGCGCCAGGCGCTCGCCGATGAGATCTCGGCGACGCACGGCGTGGCGTACGGCCCCGAGAACGTCGCCGTGCAGCCCGGCGGCAAACCCGTCATCAGCAAGTTCCTGCTCGCCCTCATGGACCCCGGCGACGAGGTCCTGTACCCCAACCCGGGCTTCCCCATCTACGAGTCGCAGATCCAGTTCCTCGGTGGCGTCGCCAAGCCGTACGGCTTCCTGCCCGGCGAGAGGAACTTCCTGCTCGACTTCGAGGCCATCGAGGCCGCGATCACGCCGCGCACCAAGCTGCTGATCTTCAACGACCTCCACAACCCGACGGGCGCCGAGAGTCCCGACGCCGAGAGGGAGGCGCTCGCGGCGCTGGCCCAGAGACACGGCCTCTTCGTGCTCAGCGACGAGGCCTACTGGGACATCCGCTACTCGGGCGCGAGCAAGTCCATCGCCTCACTGCCCGGCATGCGGGAGCGCACGGTCATCCTCTACACGTTCAGCAAGAAGTTCGCTATGACCGGCTGGCGCCTGGGCGGCGCCATCGGGCCCAAGAACCTCATCTCGGTGATCGCCACCATGAACGTCAATCAGGAGTCCTGCACCACCCACTTCATCCAGTGGGCCGGCGTCGAGGCGCTGACGGGAGACCAGACGGGCGCCGCCGAGATCCTCTCCACCCTCAAGGAGCGCCGCGATGTGGCCGTGCGGCTGCTGAACGATATCGACGGCGTGACCTGCTACTCGCCCGAGGCGACCTTCTACCTCTTCCCCGACATGACCGGCGTGATGGAGCGCAAGGGCCTCACGACGTACGACGAGCTGCGCCGCGGCGCCCTCGAGGCGACTGGCGTGTCGTTCTGCACGCGCCTGCACTTCGGCCGCGAGCTGCCCGGCGAGACGCGACGGTACGCGCGCTTCGCCTACTCGGGGATCGGCGCGGATCGTATCGAGGAGGGCCTCGGCAGGCTGAAGGCGTGGGCCGAGGCTTGAACCCGACACGGAAACGACGCTCCGCGGCGAGGGCAGTGCGGGCCGCGGCGGGAGCAGTGCGGGCTCCGGCGGTGACGGCGAGCGCCCGCATGAGAGGAGACTGCCGATGAGTGCGCTGCTGCAGACACCACTGCATGAGCGGCACGTCGCCCTCGGCGCGAAGATGGTCGAGTTCGGGGGCTGGGAGATGCCGGTGCAGTACCGCGCCGGCATCATCAGCGAGCACCTCGCGACCCGCAACCGCGCCGGTCTCTTCGACGTCTCGCACATGGGGCGCTTCGTCATCGGCGGCGCCGATGCACTGCCCTTCCTCCAGCACGTGCTGACGAACAACGCCGCCGCCCTCGACGTCGGCCAGGCGCAGTACACGATGGTGCCGACGCCCACCGGCGGCGCCGTCGACGACGCCTACCTCTACCGCTTCGTCGAGGACCAGTACCTCCTGGTCGTCAACGCGGCCAACCGGGAGAAGGACTGGGCGCACTTCACGCAGCACGCGGGGCAGTTCCCCGCTCTGCGCCTCGAGGACCGCACCCTCGAGCTGGCGATGCTGGCCCTGCAGGGCAAGGCGTCGCGCGACATTCTCGCCGGGCTCTTGACGGACGGCGCCCTGCCGGAGCCGCTGCGCAACGAGCTCGCCGTCGTGCGGCTCCGCGCCGGCGACGGCGAGCCCGTCGAGGTCATGCTCGGCCGCACCGGCTACACCGGCGAGCCCGTCTGCTTCGAGCTCTTCGTCGCCTCCCCGGCAGCGCCGGCCCTCTGGGACGCGCTGGTCGCGGCGGGCGCCGAGCCCGTCGGGCTCGGCGCCCGCGACACCCTGCGGCTCGAGGCCGGCCTGCCCCTCTACGGCCACGAGCTCGGCCTCGACCCCGAGGGGCACGAGATCCCCGTCTTCAGCTGCCCCCTGGGCGCCATCGCGGTGAGCTTCTCGCCGCTCAAGGGGGACTACGTCGGCCGCGAGGCGCTGGCCCGCCAGCAGGCCGCCTACGCCCGCATCCTGCGTCGCGACTGGAGCCTTCTCGACGACCTGCCGAAGATGACGCGGTTCGTCGCGATCACCGGACGCGGCATCGCCCGCGAGGGCGCCCCCGTCTACCGGGACGGCGCCCGGGCCGGCTGGGTGACCAGCGGGACGGCGGTGCCCTACTGGGGGGTCGAGGGTGAGGGTCTCTGCTCGACGCAGACCGACGAGCACGAGCTGCGCTCCATCGCCCTCGCCTACGTCGACAGCCGCGCGCTCGAGGATGACGAGGTCGAGGTCGAGGTGCGCGGCAAGCGCGTCGCCGGACTCGTCGTGCCCTACCACATGCGCAGCGACGCGCCGCCGTGTGCGCGCGCCATCATCTGGGACCACACGCCACAACTCGAGGAGCTCGAGGGCGGCGAGACCGGCGAGCGCGCCCTGCGCCTGCTCGCCAAGGCGATCGACAACCACGTCTGGCGCCAGCGGCAGTGCCTCGACCTCATCCCCTCGGAGATGACGGCCTCGCCGATGGCCCGCCTCCTCTCCATCACCGACCCGGCCTTCCGCTACGCCGAGCACAGGAGGACGGAGGCGTTCTACGACCTGGAGGTCTTCTACTACCAGGGCACGTCGTTCATCCACGAGGTCGAGCGCCTGCTCGTGCAGGAGCTCCGCGCCTACCTCGGCTGCGCCCAGGTCGAGACCCGCGTCGTCAGCGGGCAGATGGCCAACGCCGCGGTCTTCAGCGCCCTGGTCGACTACCTCAACCGCGGCGACCGCAAGGCCGAGCCGCGGCGCATCGCCAAGGTCGTCAACAACCACATCGGCAAGGGCGGGCACCTGAGCGCCCAGCCCATGGGAGCACTGCGCGACTTCGTCGCCCGCGACCCGCGCCGGGAGCAGCCGGCGGTCGTCGACATCCCCGTCCTGCCCGAGAACCCCTACAAGGCCGACGTGCCGGCGCTCCTCGACCTCATCGAGCTGGAGCACCCCGAGCTGATCATCCTCGGCAAGAGCATGGTCCTGCACCCGGAGCCGGTCGCCGAGGTTCGGCGCTTCCTCGACGAGCGCGGCATGGACGCCGTGCTGATGTACGACATGGCGCACGTGCTCGGTCTCGTCGGCCCGCACTTCCAGCAGCCCTTCGCCGAGGGCGCCGACATCGTCACCGGGTCGACCCACAAGACCTTCTTCGGCACGCAGCGGGGCATCATCGGCGGCCGCTGGCAGGAGCCGGACGAGAAGTGGGAGCTCTGGGAGGCGATCGAGCGGCGCGCCTTCCCGGGCTCAGTCTCGAACCACCATCTGGGCACCCTGCTCGGTCTGCTCATGGCGGCGTACGAGATGAACCACTTCAAAGACGACTACCAGCGTGCGGTGCTGGGCAACGCCAAGGCGTTCGCCCGGGCGCTCGAGGAGGCCGGCTGCGACGTCGCCGGCGACCCCGCCGTCGACTTCACCGAGACACACCAGGTCGTCGTGCGGGTCGGCTACGCACGAGGCCCCGAGATCGCCGCGCGGCTCGAGCTCAACGACATCATCTGCAACTACCAGGCGGCGCCCGACGAGGAGGGATTCACCGCCTCGGGCGCGCTCCGCCTCGGTGTCGCCGAGATGACGCGCTTCGGCTTCGGCCCGGCCGAGTTCCAGCGTGCCGCCGAGCTGCTCGCAGCGGTCGTGCTCGGCGGAGCCAACGTGCGCGACGACGTGCGCGCCCTGCGCGAGGGGTTCACCGAACTGCGCTTCTGCTTCAAGGGCGAGGAGTTCGACCTGCTGGTGCGGCGCCTGCACGAGCTCGTGTAGGGCGGGCCCACGCGCGATCTCGCGCGGGGGTGCCGGCAGACCCGCCGAGCGCGCGCTCCCGCACGCCCCATCGGGCCTGCCGGCACCGCACCGGCGCCCGGCCGGGGGCCATGCCCTTGCCCGGCCGCCTCTGGTAGCGTTGGCGCATGCTCGACCTGCTGATCAGCGATGCGCTCGTCGTCGACGGCGGGGGCGGCCCGCCGTTCACCGCCTCGGTCGCCGTCGCCGGCGGGCGGATCGTGAGCGTTCAGCGGGAGCACGCAGAGCGTCGTCGGGAGGGCGGCCGCGATACGGCGGGCGAGAGCGCAGGAGCGGGGGGGCGCGAGACCGCGCGCGGCCGTGCCGGTGGTGCCGACGCCGCCCGCGTCGTCAACGCCTCCGGCCTTGTGCTCGCCCCGGGCTTCGTCGACGTGCACACGCACTCGGACCTGGCGCCGTTCACTGACCCCTGGATGGACAGCGCCCTGCGCCAGGGCGTGACCGCCGTCGTCGTCGGCACCTGCGGCGGGTCGGCGTGGCCCACGGCAGGTCTCGAAGGCCTGGCGGCCATGCAACAGACCGACGTCGCCGACCTCGGCGGCGGGTGGGCGACTCTCGACGAGTACTTCTCCGCCGTCGACGCGGCGCGGCCGGCCTGCAACGTGGCTACCCTCGTCGGGTTCGGCAACCTCCGCGCCGAGGTCATGGGCCTCGAACGGCGGCCGGCCACGGCGGCCGAGGTCGATGCCATGCGCGCGCTGCTCGACGACGGCCTCCATGCCGGCGCCCTCGGCCTGTCGACGGGCCTGATCTACGTCCCCGACATGTTCGCCGACACCGCCGAGGTGGCCGCGGTGGCCGCCGGGCTCGCCCGGCATGGCGGCCTCTACACGAGCCACATGAGGGCCGAGGGCAAGCTCCTCTTCGAGGCCGTCCGCGAGACCATCGCCATCGCTCGCGCCGCCGGCGTGCGCGCCCACATCAGCCACCTCAAGCTCGACGGCGGCCACGCCTGGGGCCGCGCCGAAGAACTCCTGGCGCTGGTCACCGAGGGCGGCACCACCGCCGACCAGTACCCGTACACGGCCTGGGAGACCGATCTCTCGTCCTTTCTCCCGCCGTGGGCCCCCGTCGGCCGGCTGGCCGAGCTGCTCGCCGACCCCGCGACGAAGGCGCGTCTCGTCGCCGCCGTCGAGGAGGGCGAGGAGGGCTGGGAGAGCTCCGTCTCGGGCTCCGGCTGGGGGCGCATCGTGGTGGAGACCGGCCCCGAAGAGCTGATCGGTCTCGACCTCGCCGCCATCGCCGCCGCTCGCGGCGCGGAGCCGGTCGAGGCCGCCCTCGGGCTGCTGCTCGACCATCCCTCGGTCGTGGTCAGCGGCCACACGATGCGCGAGGACGACGTGCGCGCGATCCTCGCGCGGTCCGACATCCTGGTGGGCTCGGACGGCACCGCCGTCTCCCCCGAAGGGCCGCTCGCCCGCACTCTGCTGCACCCACGGAGCTACGGCACCTTCCCCCGGGTACTCGGCCGCTATGTGCGCGAGCACCCTCTCCTCACGCTGGAGGCCGCGGTGCGCAAGATGACCGCACTGCCGGCACGTACCTTCGGACTCGAAGGCCGTGGCGTCGTCGCCGAGGGCGCCCACGCCGACCTCGTACTCTTCGACCCCGCCGCCATCGAGGATCTGGCGACCTTCGCGCACCCGCAGGCGTACCCCGCCGGCGTGCACCTTGTCGTCGTGAACGGCCGCGTTGCCTGGGACGCCGGGCGCGGCGGCGAGGGCCGCGTTGAGCGCGCCGGCCGGGCCTTGCGGCGAGACCGCGCGTAGGCCGGCGCCGGTCTGATAGCGTTCGGGGCGGCCGCCGCGTGCCCGCGCGGTGGCCGCACGCACCACGACCACGGAGGATGCGGCGGTGACGGCGATCGTCCTCGCGCTCCTGGCGAGCCTCGGCTGGGGCCTCTCCGACTTCCTCGGGGGCCTGCGCTCCCGCAGCCTGCCGCTGCGCGCGGTCGTCGCCGGCATGCTGTGCGGCGGGCTGCTCTTCGCCGCCCTCGTCGCGCTGGTGCGCGGCACCGGTTACCCCGGCAACGGGATCCTGCTTCCCGGCGTCATCGCCGGCTGCGGCAGCGTCATCGCCATCTCGAGCCTGTACAAAGGCCTGGCCATCGGCTCGATGAGCATCGTCGCCCCGATCAGCGCCGCCTACCCCGTGGTGCCGGTGGTCTACGGCCTGCTCACCGGCGAGCGGCCGAGCGCCCTGCAGTTCGCCGGCATGGCGCTGATCTTCGCCGGCGTCATCGTCGCCTCGTACGTTCGCGGGACGGCCCCCGGGGTGGCGGAGCCGGGCGGCGCCGCTCTCGGCCGTGGCGCCGAGACAGACGGCGTCGTCATCGTACCCCTGCCGGACGTCGGCGAGGGCCTCGTCGGCCGCGTGCGCCGCGACGCGTCCGCGCACCGCCCGCGGACGCTGGCCAGCGTCGGCTTCGGGGTCGTCGCCGCCATCGCCAGCGGGGTGGTGCTCACGGCCCTCAGCTCGGCCGCCGACACGGACCCCTACTGGGGTCTCATCGTCATGCGCGCGGTCGCCCTGACGATCGTGCTGGTCGTGGTCGCCGTGGGCCGCTCGGGGTTCGGTGTCCGCCCGGCCCAGGCTCCGGCGCTGCTCGGCATCGGGGCGCTCGACACCGTGGCCACGGGGCTCTTCGGGATCGCCACGACCTACGGCTTCCTGAGCGTCGTGTCGGTGATCGCCTCGCTCTTCCCGCTGGGGACGATCGCCCTGGCCCGGCTGGTCCTCCGCGAGCGCATCCAGCCGCACCAGAACTTCGGTGTGGTGGCGGCCCTCGCCGGGGTGGCGACCGTCGCGCTGGGGTAGCAGGCGCAGCGGACACCCCGCCGCGCCCGGTTCACGGCGCCGGCGCAGGCCGCGCGCCGGGCAGGGCGTCAGTCGGCGTCGATCTCTTCGTCGGTGGCGCCGGACTCGGAGACGACCATGCGTGCCACGGCGACGACCACATCGCCCTCGCGCATGTTCATGACTTTGACGCCCTGGGTGGCGCGCCCGTGCCGGCTGATGCCGTCGGCGCGCATGCGGATCACGACGCCGTCGCGACTCTGCAGCATGATCTCATGGTTGTCGCGCAGCACGCGCACACCGACGAGGTAGCCCTTGCGGTCGGTGAGCGTGACCGTACGCACGCCGAGCCCGCCGCGGCCGGTGATGCGGTACTCGCTGATCGGCGTGCGCTTGCCGAACCCGTTCTCGGTGATCACGAAGAGGTCCGAGTCGTCGCGGGCGATGTCGACAGCGATCACCTCGTCGCCCTTGCGCAGCCTCATGCCACGCACGCCCGAGGCGCCGCGGCCCACGGGCCGCACGTCGGCCTCGTGGAAGCGGATCGCCTGCCCGAGGCGGCTGATCATCATGACGTCGTCGTCGCCCGAGGTATGGCGTACGGCGAGCAGCTCGTCGCCCTCACGGATGTCGATGGCGATGATGCCGTCGCTCTTGCGCGGCGTGTTGTAGGAGCCGAACAGCGTCTTCTTCACCACGCCGAGCTTCGTGCCGAAGACGAGGTACTTGCCCTCGTTGACGTCGAAGTTGCGCGTCGCGATGACGGCGCAGACCTTCTCGTCCTGGCGCAGCGGCAGCAGGTTGAGGAGGTGCTTGCCGCGGGCGTTGCGGCCCGCCAGCGGCAGCTCGTGCACCTTGAGTCGGTACACCTTGCCGACGCTGGTGAAGAAGAGCAGGTAGTGGTGGGTGCTGGTGATGAAGAGGTGCTCGACCTCGTCCTCTTCTTTGAGCTCCATGCCGGCGACGCCGATGCCGCCGCGCTTCTGCTGGCGATAGGTGGCCACCGGCAGCCGCTTCACGTACCCCGTCTTGGTGATGGTGATGGCCATCTGCTCTTCGGCGATGAGGTCTTCGAGGTCGATCTCGCCCTCGTCGGGCACGATCTCGGTGCGGCGGTCGTCGTTGTAGAGGCGCTTGATCTCGAGCAGCTCGTGCTTGATGACGCCGTAGATGGCGGCTTCATCGCCGAGCAGCTCGCGCAGCTCCTTGATGCGCGCGAGCAGGCCGGCGTGCTCCTCCTTGACTTTGTCGCGCTCGAGCCCCGTGAGCTTCTGCAGGCGCAAGTCGAGGATGGCCTGCGCCTGCGGGTGCGTGAGCTCGAAGGTGTCCATGAGGGCGGTGCGCGCCGCCTCGGCGTCTGCCGCCCGGCGGATGATGGTGATGATCGCATCGAGGTTGTCGAGGGCGACCAGCAGGCCCTCGAGGATGTGCGCCCGCGTCTCGGCCTTGTCGAGCTCGAACTTGGTGCGCCGGATGACGATCTCTTTCTGGAAGGCGATGTAGGCCTTGATCATCTCGGGGAGCGTGAGCGTGCGGGGCACCCCGCCTACGAGCGCGATGTTGATGATCCCGAAGGTGGTCTGCATCTGGGTGTGCTTGTAGAGCTTGTTGAGCACCACCATGGGGATGGCCTCGCGCTTGAGCTCGATGACCAGGCGCATGCCGGCGCGGTCGGACTCGTTGCGGAGGTCGCTGATCTCGGTGATCTTCTTCGTCTTCACGAGATTGACGATGTCGTCGATGAGCGTGGCGCGGTTGACCTGGTAGGGCAGCTCGGTGACGACGATGGCGCTCTTGTTGCCCTTGAGCTGCTCGGTGTGCGCCTTGGCGCGGACACGGACGCGACCGCGCCCCGTGCGATAGGCCTCCTTGAACCCCGCGCTGCCGAGGATGACGCCGCCGGTCGGGAAGTCGGGGCCCTGGATGTGCTCCATGAGCTCGTCGGCCGTGGCCTCGGGGTGGTCGATCAGCTGCAGGGTGGCATCGACGACCTCGCCCAGGTTGTGCGGCGGGATGTTCGTCGCCATGCCCACGGCGATGCCCGAGGCGCCGTTGACCATGAGGTTGGGCATGCGGCTGGGCAGCACCGTCGGCTCGCGCCGCGTCTCGTCGTAGTTGGGCACCCAGTCGACGGTGTTGGCGTCGATGTCACGCAGCATCTCGACGGCGATGCGGCTGAAGCGGGCCTCGGTGTAGCGCATCGCCGCCGGCGAGTCGCCCTCGACCGAGCCGAAGTTGCCCTGCCCGTCGACCAGCGTGTAGCGCATGTTGAAGTCCTGCGCCATACGCACGAGGGTCGGGTAGATGACAGCCTCGCCGTGTGGATGGTAGTTACCGGAGGTGTCACCGGCGATCTTGGCGCACTTGCGGTGCGCCTTGTTCGGCGCCAGGCCGAGGTCGTTCATGGCCACGAGGATGCGGCGCTGGCTGGGCTTGAGACCGTCGCGGACGTCGGGGAGGGCGCGGTCGGTGAGCACGCTCATCGCGTAGTCGATGAACGAGGAGCGCATCTCGTCTTCGAGCTCGATCGGCTCGATCTTGCCCTCGAGTGTCTGGAGGTTGTCAGACATCGAGGAAGCGCACCTCCTTCGCGTTCTTCTCGATGAACTCGCGACGCGGCTCGACCTTGTCGCCCATCAGCATGGTGAAGACCTCGTCGGCCGCCTGACCGTCCTCCATCGACACCAGCATCAGCGTGCGCGTCATCGGGTTCATGGTCGTCTCCCAGAGCTGGTCCGGGTTCATCTCGCCGAGACCCTTGAAGCGCTGCAGCTGGATGCCCTCCTTGGTGAGCTCGACGATCTGCACGCGCAGCTCCTCGTAGCTCGTCGCCTCGGCCTTGCGGTTGCCGAGGCGGAGGGTGAACGGCGGGCGCCCGACCATCTCGCGGATGCGCCCGTGGACGCGCCGCAGCGCCTGGAACTCGCGCCCCGAGAGGGCCGCGAACGGGATGCGCAGGTTCGCGGCCAAGCCGGTGCGCCGCTCGACCAGGCGCGTGTCGGCGACCTGCTCCTCGTCGTCGACGGCCAGGACGTCGATGACGTACCGCTTGTCGATGTCGGTGCGCAGCGCGTCGACCAGTGCCGGGAAGGCAGCGATGTCGGCCTCGATCACGGGCCCGTTCTTGAGCCAGTCGATGAGCTCGCCGCCCCACTGGCTCTTGAGCTTCTTCACCCAGCCCTCGTACTCGCCGTAGAGCTTGAGGAAGCGCTGGTATCTGGTCTCGCTGAAGGTGAACCCCGTGTCGGTGTTGTCGACCTTGATCTGCTCGAGTCGGCCGCGCAGCAGGATCTCCTCGAGCTGCGCCTCCTTGTGGATGTACTGCTCCTGGTTGCCTTGCTTGAGCCGGTAGAGCGGGGGCTGGGCGATGTAGACGTACCCGGCCTCGACGAGCGGCTTCATGTGACGGAAGAGGAAGGTGAGTATGAGGGTGCGGATGTGCGACCCGTCGACGTCGGCGTCGGTCATGATGATGATCTTGTGGTAACGCGCCTGGTCGACGGCGAAGTCGTCGCCGATGCCGGCCCCGATGGCGCTGATCATCGTGAGGATCTCGGTGTTGGCGAGCATCTTGTCGATGCGCGCCTTCTCGACGTTGATGATCTTGCCGCGCAGCGGAAGGATGGCCTGGAACGAGCGGTCGCGCGCCTGCTTGGCCGAGCCCCCGGCCGAGTCGCCCTCGACGAGGTAGAGCTCGCTCAGCGAGGGGTCCTTGATCGAGCAGTCGGCGAGCTTGCCGGGCAGGTTGCTGCCCTCGAGGAGCCCCTTGCGGCGCGTGAGGTCGCGCGCCTTGCGCGCGGCGCTGCGCGCCCGGGCCGCGTTGATCGACTTGTCGACGATCTGCCGAGCCTCGGATGGGTTCTCCTCGAGGAACTCGGCCAGCTTCTCGTTGACCGTGGTCTGGACGAGCGTCTGGATCTCGGTGTTGCCGAGCTTCGTCTTGGTCTGGCCCTCGAACTGCGGGTTGCGCAGCTTGACCGAGATCAGCGCCGTGAGACCCTCGCGCACGTCTTCGCCGGAGAGATTGTCCTCCTTCTCCTTGAGGAGGTTCTTCTGGCGCGCGTAGTCGTTGACGGTGCGCGTGAGGGCGGAGCGGAAGCCCGAGAGGTGGGCGCCGCCCTCGGTGGTGTTGATGTTGTTGGCGAAGGTGAAGATCGACTCGTTGTACGACGAGTTCCACTGCATCGCGACCTCGACCTGCCCGTCGTCGGTCTCGTTCTCGAGGAAGATGATGCTGCGGTGCAGGGCGTCCTTGTCGCGGTTGATGTAGGCGACGAAGTCTTTGATGCCGCCGGCGTACTGGAACGTGATCGACTCGCCGTCGGCGCGCTCGTCGTTGAGGACGATGCGCAGGTCCTTGGTGAGGAAGGCCGTCTCGCGCAGGCGCTGGGCGAGGACACGGTAGTCGAACTCGACCTCTTCGAAGACGTCGGCGTCGGGCATGAAGGACACCGTCGTGCCGGTGGCGGCGCCCTTCGCGAGCTTCTCGCGCTTCTCGAGTTTGGTCACCGGCGTGCCGCGCTCGTAGCGCTGGTGCCAGTGGTGGCCGTCGACATAGATGTCGAGCTCGAGCCACTCGGAGAGGGCGTTGACGACCGAGACGCCCACGCCGTGCAAGCCGCCGGAGACCTTGTAGCCGCTGCCGCCGAACTTGCCGCCCGCGTGCAGCTTCGTGAGCACGACCTCGGCGGCGGGCTTGTCGTACTTCTTCATGATGCCGACGGGGATGCCGCGGCCATCGTCGGTCACGGTGATCGAGTTGTCGGGGTTCACGACGACGGTGATCGCCGAGCAGTAGCCCGCGATGGCCTCGTCGACGGAGTTGTCGACGACCTCGTAGACGAGGTGGTGCAGGCCGCGCGGCCCGGTGGAGCCGATGTACATGCCCGGGCGTTCGCGGACGGGCTCGAGGCCCTCGAGGACCTGGATGTCTTGGGCGTCGTAGTGCGGCTGCTTCACTCGACCTCGCAATGGACCGTTGATGGGTTGTCACAAGGGGGGCACGGCGGCCCGCCGTGCTCTTGTCAGTCTATCAGAACGCGGCCCCCGCCGCGACCGCCGGAAGCCAGCAAACAACCTGCAAATCGTCTACTTATCGGGATGACGACCGGACCCGCCGACAGGTCCGCCGCCGGTGTCTCCGGACGCGGCGCGAAGGGCGGCCTCGATGGCCGCCCGAAGGCGCTCGTCGGCGACGCCTTCGGCGGCCTCCCGGGCCGCCGACACGTCCTCCGGCTGCAGGCACTCTCCACGTTCCGGATTCTTCGCCACGGCAGGCGTTTCTTCCTGCGCGGCGACCCCCCGGCGGACGCGGAAGCGGAGCTTGCGCACCGGGTTGCCGGGATCCATCGCGCTCATGCGCGCGAGAATCTCCCCGGAGAGGTACGAGAGCTCGCTCGCCCACACCGACGACTCGCACTCGACGGTCAGCACGCCTCGGCTGAAGGCTCGCACGGCCGTCGCCTGGGCGACCTGCTCGCCGGCGGCTCTCGCCCAGAGCGCATAGGCGCGCGCGTCGTCGCTGGACGTCAGCCGGCTCACGGTCGGGGCGAGGATGTCGCCGAGGCGCCGGGGCCCGCTGTCACCACGACGACCGCTCACGCCGCGTCCTCGGGCGGTCGCGCGGGGACGACGGCGGGCGGCGGCCCCAGACGCTCACCGGCCAGCGGCAGCTCGACCACGAGGGCGCGTCCCAGCTCGTGCTCGGTGAAGTAGTGGCGGTTGGTGGTGGTGAGGATCGCCTGGCCGCCGCGCGACAGCAACTCGACGAGGCGGCGGCGGCGCGCGTCGTCAAGCTCGCTCATCACGTCGTCGAGGAAGAGTGCTCCCGTGCCGGCCCCGCTCTCTGCGGCGACCTCCCTCTCGGCCAGCAGCAGTGCGAGCACCGCGGCCCGCTGTTCCCCCTGCGAACCGTAGAGGCGGAGGTCGCGCCCCCCCTCCGGCACCGCGGCCGTGCCGTCGACCGCGCACCCGGGCCCGGCGAGCGCCGCCCCCGTACCCTCCTCCCCGGGCAACTCGAGGAACCGCAGGTCGTCGCGTTGCGGGCCGAAGAGGGAGAGACCCCTCTGCACCTCACCGGGACGGCGGCGGCGGAGCTCTTCGAGCAGGGCCCGCTCGTCGGCGACACCGTCGGCGCCGAGCACGGCGTCCGTCTGGGCGACGAGCTCGATCGTGTAGCGGCCGCCGCCCGGGGCCAACGCCTCGGCGGCGGCGGCGAAACGCCCCGCGAGCCGCGCGACGACCGCCCGGCGGCGGCGGTCCAACTCAGCTGCGGCGGCGGCGAACTGCGCGTCCCACGGCGCCAGCGCCGCCGGATCGGCGCCCTCGCGCACGGCGACAAGCTGCGCGTTACGCTGCCTCAGCGCCTGGGTGAGCTGCGTCAGCGCGGCGGCGTACGCAGGGTCGATCGCCGACGCGAAGACGTCGAGGTGTGCGCGGCGGCGGGCAGGGCTCCCCTTCACCAGCAACAGGCTCTCGGGCACGAAGATGAACACCATGCTGCGGCGACGCAGGTCGTCGAGGCCGGCGACCTCGACCCCGTCGTAGCGCACGCGCCGGCCCTGTCGCGGCGCATAGGCGACTTCACAGGTGTGGCGCTCGCCCTGGTCGTCCTCGAGAGTGACGATGACACGTGTGAAGGGCTCCCCCCAGGTGATCAGCTTGTCGTCGCTGCGGGTGCGCGGCGAGGAGCCGCGCAGGCCGAAGAAGGCGCCCTCCAGCAGGTTCGTCTTGCCCGTAGCGTTGGCGCCGACGACGACGGTCGTGCCGGGGCCGAACTCCACCGCCGTATCACAGTAGGAGCGGAAGTTGACGAGCCTCAGCCCGAGGACGCGCATGCCCTGAACTCCACACCGCCGGCCGCGACCACGTCGCCGGGCGCGACCTTGCGGCCGCGGCGGCGCTCCGTGGCGCCGTTCACCGTCACCTCACCCGACTGGATGAGCAGCTTGGCCTGCCCGCCGGTAGCCGCGGCGCCGGCGAGCTTGAGGAAGGCGCCGAGGGCGACGGGACCGCTGACGGCGACGTCGGCCAGGGGGCTACGCGCTCAGCTGCTGAGACGGATCGGCATGATGAGGTAGACGAAGCTGCCGTCGCCCCCGCTCACGAGACCCGGTCTCAGGGGAGTCGTGAAGCTCAACTCGACCTCGTCCTCGTCGAACGCGTCGACCCCGTCGACAAGGTAGGCCGGGTTGAAGCCGATCTCGAACTCCTCCTCACCCTCGAAGCCGACGTCGAGCGCCTCCTCGGCCTGGCCGACGTCCTGGGTGAGAGCGCGCAACTGCAGACGACCCGGCGAGAACGTCAGGCGCAGGGGCGCGTTCTTCTGCGCCAGCAGGCTGACCCGGCGGGCGGCGGCGGCGAAGCCGTCGCGGTCGAGCCGCACCTGGTGGTCGAAGGTCTCCGGGATGAGCTGCTTGTAGTTCGGGAACTGCCCGTCGATGAGGCGCGAGGCAAGCCACACACCGCCGCTCGGGTCGGGCAGGTGGAAGACGACCTGGTTCTCGGTGACGACGACCTCGATGTCGCCGTCTCCCAGTGCCGCCGCCAGACGAGCCACTTCGGTGAGAGCCTTGGCCGGGACGATCGCCTGCACCTCGGCGCCGGGCGCCGCCTCGAGCTTCGTCTCCTTCACCGCCAGCCGGTAGCTGTCGGTGGCGACCATCTTCAGCGTGTCGCCGGCGATCGAGACGAGGACCCCGGTGAGGATCGGCCGGGTCTCGTCACGCGACGCCGCGCGACCGACCTTGCCCAAGGTCACGGCGAAGGGGTCCCGGCCGACCGTGAAGGCGTCGCTCATGTCGAAGGTCGACGTCTGCGGGAAGTCGGCCGCCGACCACGCGTTGAGCGCGAACTCGGCCCGCCCCCCGGCGACCTTGACGGCACTCTCGGCGGCGTCGATCACGACCTCGTCGGCGGAGAGGTTGCGGACGACGTCGCTGAACAGCCGTGCCGGCACGACGACCTCGCCGTCACTCTCGATCGTGACGCCGGCCGTGAGGCTCGCCTTGATGGAGAGCTCCATATCGGTGGAGTAGAGGTCGAGACGTCCTTCGACCGCCTGCAGCAGGACGCCGGAGAGTACCGGCAGCGCGCTGCGCGTGGACACGCCCCTCGCGAGGATGTTGAGCTTGTCCACGAGGACGGATCGATCGCACGTCAGTCTCATCACCTGCTCCTTACGATAATTCAGAGAGATAAATCTCTCCTCACCATCGTCATAGCCCCTGTGGACGATGTGAGGAATCGGCTTCGGCCCTGCGTGTTGCCCTCCTCGCCCTGGGGACGGCTCTGGGGACGATCTGTGCAGAACCGTGTGCTCCCCGTGCGCCGGCGCTCGCGGTCGGACGAAGCATAGCCCTTTTGCACCGGTCGTGTGAACACTCTGCCCGTCGCGCCGCCTGGTTCTCCACAGGACGTCGGACGGCTTGGTCGCGGGCCGGCGGGCCGGCGGTGGCGCGGAGACTCCCGCAGCCTTTCGGCAGCGAGGTCCGATTGGGCGGACGCCGGCCGGCCCGAGCGGGCAGACGACGCCCGAGCGCTGCTCAGCGAGAGGAGCGGAGACGCTCGCCGACCACGGCGACGAGGTCCTGGAGTTGGTGGTCGTGACCGTCGGCGAGCTGGCGCTCGATCTTGTTCACGGCGTAGAGCACGGTGCTGTGGTCGCGGCCGCCGAAACGCTCGCCGATCTGCGGCAGCGACGCCTCGGTCAGGTCGCGGGCCAGGTACATGGCGATGTGGCGGGCGAAGGCGATGTCCTGGGTGCGGCGGGCCCCGCGCAGATCGTTGACGTGGCAGCCGAACTCGCGCGCCACCTCGGCCTGGACCATCTCCACGGTGATGGGGTGGCTGTAGGCCTTGGGCAGGATGTCGGCCAGGGCCTCGCGCGCCACCTCGACGTCGAGGTCGACGCCGCGCACCGAGGCGTAGCCGACGGCACGGGTGAGGGCGCCGTACAGCTCGCGGATGTTGGTCGTGACCCGGCCGGCGATGAAGGCGAGGACCTCCGGGTCGGCGACCTGCAGCCGGTCCCACTTGACCTGCTTGCGCAAGATGGCGATGCGGGTCTCGAGGTCGGGCCGGCTGACGTCGACCACGACCCCTTGCCCGAAGCGCGAGCGCAACCGCTCCTCGAGCGCCTCGAGCGAGCGCGGCGGCCGGTCGGAGGTGATCACGATCTGCCGGCCGGCCTCGTAGAGGGAGTTGAAGGTGTGGAAGAACTCCACCTGGGTCTGCTGCTTCTCGGCGAGGAACTGCACGTCGTCGACGAGCAGGATGTCGTTCTCCCGGTAGGCCTGCTTGAAGCCCTCGATGCGGCCCTTGTCGGTGACCGCGTTGATGAAGTCGTCGGTGAAGCGCTCGACGGTGACGTAGCGGATCTTGAGGTCGGGGTGCTGCTCGAGGGCGCCGTGGGCTATGGCCTGGATCAGATGGGTCTTGCCGAGGCCGGTGTCGGCGTAGATGAAGACCGGGTTGTAGGCCGTGGCCGGGGCCTCGGCGACGCTGCGCGCCACGGCCGTCGCGTACTCGTTGTGCGGGCCGACCACGAAGCGCTCGAAGACGTAGCGCGGGTTGAGTTCGGGGTGGCGTGGGCGAGGCCGGGCGCGACGATCGCGGCGCGCCACGGGCTGCGGCCCGGGGGCACCCGCCACGGGGGCACCGGACCCGGGGCTTCCGGGCTCGGCGGCGCCGGACCCGCCGGCCGCTGCGTCTGCGGGGGCGCCGCTCGCCGGCGCCACCGGCAGCGAGGCCGCCCGCTCGTCGACGACGACGCGCACGCCGACCTCCAGACCGAGCACGGCGCCGAGCGCCTCGCTCACCTTGCCGGTGAAGCGCTTCTCGACCCACTCGCGGGCGAAATCGTTGGCCACACCCAGCACGAAGGTCGTGTCGTCGAGGGCGACCGGCACGGTGCGGTCGAACCAGAGGCGGAAGGTGGGCTCGTTGACCTGGGCGCGAAGGTGCGTCTTCGCCTCGTCCCAGATGAGTGTCAGCTGGTCGTCGATCGCCGCCCTCGTCGTCTCCCGGGATGCCGCTGCTCAGCCCGTGTCGCGGTGTGTTGTCAGACGAGCGTGTCGAGGAGGCGGAGACCCTCCTCGCGCAGGGCGCGCTTGCCGTCGCCGACCGAATGTATCAACCCCATCTCCTCCAGTAAACCGAGTTCGCGGAAGGCCGTGGAGGGCGCGATCCCGATCTCGCGGCCGACCTGCGTCGGGCCCGCCGTGCCGAGCTCCATGAGGAGGACGAGGACCTTCTTCTGCCGTGTGGTGAGGCGGGGCAGCGGCGGCGCGGCGGGCTCGGGCGCCGCCGCTGCCTGGCGCTGCGGCAGTCTGATGGTGAAGACGGCGCCGCCGCCGAGGTTGTCCTCGACGGTCAGCAGGCCGCGAAGGAACTGCAGCGACTCGCGCGCGATCGGCAGCCCGGAGCCGACCCCGCGGATCACCCGGCGCTGCAGCGACGTCGCGGTGGTGAAGCCGGGCTGGAAGGCACGCTCCTTGTCGTCGACCCCGGGCCCGTGGTCGGAGATGCGGATCGTCTGGCCGTTGTCGAGGATCGTGACGACGACGTCGCGGAAGTAGGCGTGCAGGAGGTTCTCGATCAGCTCCTGGATGACGGTGTAGGGGACCTGCCCGCCCTGCTCCCGGCAGTGGTGGTAGGTCTTCTCCGCCAGGGAGGCGATGAGCGCGGGAAGGTCTTCCTCTTCGACGGCGACGACCCGCGGCGGGCTGGTCAAGGTGTCGTAGATCGCGATGCGCGGCGCGGCCGGGCCCGAGGGCGGCGCCGGAAGCCCGCCGCCCTCGGGCTCCCGCCCGGCGGCACGACCCGGGCCTCCGCCGCCGCCCTCGGGCTCCCGGTGATCGGCCCCCTCGGGGGGCGTCGCGGTGGCCGCGCCCGGGCCGGGCGGAGCCGCCGTGTCGGTCAGCAGCCTGTCGAGGAACGACTCCATGGGGGGCGTGAGTATAGCAGAGCCGCGGCCGGCGCCGGGTCGTTCGTGGAACCCCCCAGAAGTGCGCTTTGCAGGCGAAACCGCGCGGTTGTCCACAGCCTGTGCAGGCTGTGTGGAAAGCGTTCTCCGGAGACCGCGCCAACGTGCGGAGTTTGCGGGACTTGTGGATAAGCCCGTTCCACGACGGGGTGACGATCGTCTGCCCGCGCGGCCGGCGCCGGTCCGCACCCCGGCGCCGGCGCACCGCCCACGGGCCGGGACACCGCAGGAGAAAAGGCCCGCAAAAGGGCCTCGGGCCACAGTCCCGGCGAGAGCTCGCCGCTGTCAAGTGCATCCATGGTCGTGAACCCCTTTTCCACGACAGTCGTGAGCCTGTATGCGCGTGAAACCCGACTTCTCCACACTCTCCACAGGACGGCGCGGAAGCGCGCGGACGGCGTGGAACGTCCCCGGGGGCCGTCGAGGGCGCGGACGGCGTGGAGCGTACCCGCGGGGGCGGGGGAGCGCCGACGGCGTGAAGTGGGCCGAGGGGGTATCATCAAGGTGTCCTGCGGAGCTCCTGGACGAGGAGCTGAGAAGGCGCTTCCTAGCGCCGACGCGTCGAACCTGACCACCGCGAGGTGGCGGCGCCCTCCGGGGCGTTGCTGGGTAATGCCAGCGAAGGGAGTGATCGTCGATGTCCAGCCCCACCCACGCCCGGGTGACCGGCGGCCCCGCGGCGGGGCCACGGAGCCGCCTCAACGCCGACCCGACCCGGTGGGGGGTCGCCGCGGTCGCCGAGATCGCCGTCGCGGTCGCACTCGCCGCGGTGCTCGGCCAGGTACGTCTCTTCGTGATGCCGCAGGGAGGCTCCGTGAGCCTCGAGCTGCTCCCGCTCGTCTTCGTCGCCGTGCGGCGCGGGGTCGTCCCCGGGCTGACCGCGGGGTTCCTCTACGGCGTCCTCCAGCTCGGTCTGCCGGGGGCGTACGTCCTCCACCCCGCGCAGGCGCTGCTCGACTACCCGCTGGCCTTCATGGCCGTCGCGCTGGCCGGTCTGGTGCGCGTCGGCGCCGTCGCCGGCCGGCGCGGCGCGCTGCAACTCCTCGCGGCCGTGGCCGTCGCCGGCGCGGGGCGCCTCGTCTTCCACTTCCTCTCCGGGCTCGTGTTCTTCGCCGAGTACGCGCCGCACTGGGAGGCGCCGTGGCTCTACGCGCTGACCTACAACCTGCTCTACCTGGTGCCTGAGGTCATCCTCTCGGCCCTCCTGCTCTGGCCGCTGCTGCGCGCCTACGACGCCGCGTACCCGGCGCGCGCCGGGGATCGCCGGTGACCCCCGGCGCCCGAAGCCCCGGCCTCGGCCGCCGCGGCGCGGCCGCCGAGGACCCGGCCGCCCTCGTCCTGCTCGGCGGCGACTACGAGGACCCCGGCTATTACCTGCGCCGGTGCGCCGAGGCGCACTTGCTCGTGGCCGCCGACGGTGGGCTGCGCTTCGCGCTCGCGCACGGCCTGCGCGTGGACGTTCTGGTCGGCGACTTCGACTCGCTCGGCGCGGCTTCCGTCGCGGCGGCCGAGCGGGCAGGGGTGCGCGTGGAGCGTCACCCGGTGCGCAAGGACGCGACCGACGGCGAGCTGGCGGTCGAGGCCGCTCTGGCCGGGGGCGGCGGCGAGCTCATGCTCGCCGGGGCCCTCGGCGGCTGCCTCGACCACGTCGTCGGTCACCTCGCCCGTCTGCGCCGCGCCGCCCGTCGCGGGGTCGCGGCGCGCCTCGTGTCGCCGCGGCTCTGCGTGACCGCCCTCGTGGCGCCGGCCGACGCCGGCCTCGACGCGGCGCCCGGCGTCAGGGTCTCGCTGGCGCCACTGGAGGGTGACGCCCGTGTGACCCTCGAGGGCCTCGTCTACCCGCTGCGAGAGGGCGTTCTCGCCGCCGACGCCTGTCTCGGCCTGGGCAACGCCGTGGCCGGTCGCGCGAGGGTCACCGTCCACGACGGCGTCGTCGCGGTCTTCGTCCACGACGGCGAGGAGACCTTCGGGCGCCGGCGACGAGGGCTCCGCTGAGCGCCGGCGGACGGCGCTCCTCCTCGTCCCCGCCCGCCGGGCGGCCGGCCGGCGGGGCGCAGCCCGCCCCGGTCGTCCTCGCGGCCTGGCTCTACGTGGCCGCCGTCCTGGTCTTCGCCGCCCTGCCGGCCCGTGGCGCCCTCGAGGCGACGGTCGGCGAGCGCCAGTCGACGGTCACGCTGATCGCCCACTTCGCCGAGTTCGTCGTGCTGGGCGTGCTGGTGCTGACGGCCGCGCGACGCGGTCGCGGCGCGCGCGAAGCCTTCGCGCGCGCGGTGACGGTGGGGGTGGCGGTCGCGCTGGGCACCGAACTCCTGCAGTTGGCCCTGCCGTGGCGGAGCTTCGAGGTACGCGACCTCGCGGTAGACCTGCTCGGGCTCGCGGTCGGCCTGGCCCTCGTCAGTCGTCGGGGCGCGGGGGCGCGGGCACCACGAGGGCGTCGCGGATGATGTGGTCGGCGAGGTCCTCGGCCGGCACGTCGTAGGCCTGCCGGGAGACGAGGTGCTTCAGGGCGATGACGCGACAGGTGCGCGAGCCGGTCGGGTCGCGGTGTACGCGCGGGTCCTTCCTGTCGGGCAGCGTCATCCTCGTCCTCCTCTCCGTGCCCCTCGCTCCCGCTATCGGTCGTGCCTCAGGCGTGGTTGACTCGCTGGTGTAAGCAGAAGAGACTCCGCGCGTCGGCCTCCCGGGAGGCCGCGGAATAGACGGCGGAGGTGGCGCGTGATCGGCATCGATGAAGCCCTCGACGCGGTGCTCGCCGAGGTCCGGCCCCTGGGCGCCGAGCGCGTGCCCCTGCTCGAGGCGCTCGGGCGCGCCTGTGCGGCGGACGTGGTCTCTCCCGAGGCGGTGCCGGGCTTCGCGAACTCGGCGATGGATGGGTTCGCGCTGCGCGGCGAGGACCTTGCCGAGGGCCGCCGCGAGTTCGCCGTGGTCGCCGAGATCCCCGCCGGGCGCCCGAGTGCGCGGCACCTCTTCGCCGGCGAGGCGGCGAAGATCATGACCGGCGCCCCGCTGCCCCCCGGCGCGGACACCGTGGTGCCGGTCGAGCTCACCGTCGCTCTCGAGGCCGGCGTCCTCGTCACCGATCCGCCCGCACCGGGGTCCAACGTGCGCCTTGCAGGGGAGGACCTCGCGCCCGGCGACCGGCTTCTAGGGCCGGGCGACAGGGTGGGGCCGGCGGAGATCGGGCTGCTGGCCTCGGTGGGCGTCGAGATGCTGCCCGTCGCGCGGCGCCCGCGCGTCGCGGTCCTCGCGACCGGCAGCGAGATCGTGGCGCCCGGGCAGCCGCTGGCGCCGGGCCAGATCCGCAACTCGAACTCCTTCACCGCGTACGCGCAGGTGCTAGAGGCCGGCGGCGACCCGATCCTGCTCGGTATCGCCCGGGACGACCCTGCCGAGACCCGCCGGCTCCTCGCCGCCGCGCTCGAGCAGGACGTCGTGCTCACCTCAGGCGGCGTCTCGGTCGGCGAGTTCGACTTCGTCAAGCAGGTACAGGAGGAGCTCGGGGTCGAGCGGCGCTTCTGGGGGGTCAAGACCAAGCCCGGCAAGCCGCTCGCCTTCGGGGTCCGCGGGGCCACGCTGGTCTTCGGGGTCCCCGGCAACCCCGTCGCTTCGATGGTCTCCTTCGAGCTCTACATCAGACCGGCGGTGCTCGCCCTGCAGGGCCGGCGCGACCTCTACCGGCCGTACGTGACGGCGGCGGCGGCCGAGCCGGTCAGGGCGGCGAAAGAGCGCGCCGAGCTTCGCCGCTGCCGTCTCGTCCGCCAGGGCGACGGCTGGCGCTTCACGACCACCGGCCCTCAGGGCTCGGGGATCCTGCGCTCGATGGCCCTCGCCCAGGGTCTGGCCGTCGTCCCCGCGGGGCACCCCGGGGGTCCGGCCGGGCAGGAGCTCACGGTGCAGCTGCTCGAGGGGTCCGCGGAGGAGCGACCGCCCTACCCCCTCTGAGAGCGGGGCCCGCGCGCCGCCCCGGTGGCCGGTGGCGTCGTGCGCGAGGCCGGGTGAGCGGCCGTGATGCGCTCGAGGGCGCGGGGGCGGCTGCCGGGGCCCGCCGTCAGGGGCCGGCCGCGGGGCTGACGGACGACCCCGGCACGGGGTGTCCGGCGGTGCCCGCCGTCGGCCGCGAGCGCTCGCCGAAGATGGTGAACGAGCGCAGCTTCGCCCAGACGATGAGGCGGTGACTGGCGCTGTACATGGGCGTGCAGGTGGTGAGGACGAGGCTGTAGCCGCGGTCGAGGAGGACGGTGGTGTCAGTCGGCTCGACGACGGTGAGCTTGGCGACCGTGTAGCGGAAGCGCGCGTACGGGGTGTCCACCAGGATCGTGTCGCCGGGCTCGAGCTCGCCGAGACGGTTGAAGGGCGCGCCGTAGGTGGTCCTGTGCCCGGAGACCGCGAACGGCTCGCCGGCCCCGGGCAGCGGGGTGTCGCCGTAGTGCACGGGGCCGCTACGCAGCAGGGCACGGTCGCCGTCGGGGTCGAGGCTCTGTGGGCCGCGCACGCCGTGCTGCACCGTCCGGTTGACGTCGACCGCCGGGATCTTGAGCCGCCCGACCGGGTCGCCGGTCTCCAGCGTGTCGGCGAAAGCCTCCGCCAGTCGCCGGACGCGCTCCTCCGGGCTGACGCCGCGCGGCCTCTCCTCCGGGTCGGCGACCGTGGCGCGGAACGACGCGGCCGCGCGTTCGTAGGTGTCGTCCAGGCGGCCCTGCTGGACGTGGGCGTAGGCCGACGACCAGTAGGGGTACGAGAGCAGAAGGCCGCCGACGAGGAGAAGCACGTCGCCGAGCAGGCGCGCCCGGGCGCGGCGGCTGCCGCGGGGCGGCGGCGGTGTCTGTGCCGGCAGGCTCACCCGGCCAGTGTACCGCAGGGGTCCCGGCGGGGCTCCGCCGGCGCGGTCCGCGCACGACCGTCGTACCGGTCGGTCCCGGCGGGTTCGGGCGCGGCCCTCGCGCGACCCCGCGCTCGGGTGCCGTCGTGCCCGGCGTGGTGTACTCTGCACGGCGCGCCCGCCCGCGTCGACACCGCGCCGGTGGAGGTTGGACGATGACACACGGGCAGAGCCCGGCCGTGGGCGCGGCCGGGCGCCTCAGGATCCTCGACGACGACGACCTGCACCGTCTCGACGCGGCGGCGCTCGACGTGCTCGCCGGCGTCGGCCTCAACGTGCCGTCGGCGCGGGCCAGAGAGGCGCTCGTCGCCGCCGGCGCGACGGCCGACGGGGCGCGGGTCACGATCCCGCCCGGCGTCGTGCGCGAGCTCGTCGGGCGGGCGCCGCGCCGGCTGACGCTCGGCGCCCGCGCCGGGAGCCCCCTCGTGACCGGTGCCGGGTCGCTGCTCACCACCGACGGCTGCTGCGTCGAGATCTACGACCCCGAGGGCGGCGACAAGCGGGCGACGACGGCCGCCGACGTGGCCGCGATCGCCCGCCTCGTCGACGCCCTGCCGGGGGTCGACTTCTGCTGGCCGGCGGTGAGTGCCCAGGACCGGCCGGCCGAGGTCCGCGGGCTCCACGAGCTCTACGAGGCCGTCGCCAACACCGGCAAGCACGTGCAGACGGTGACCGTCGTGGAGCCGCAGGAGGCCGCGGTCGCGGTCGAGATGGCCCGCGCCCTCTGTGACGGCGACGACGACCGCCTGCGGGCGGAGCCGCCGATCTCGGCCCTGCTCGGCACGGTCACCCCCCTCGGCAACGATGAGGGCACGCTGGAGGCCGGTCTTGTCTTCGCCGCGGCCGGGGTGCCCATCGGCTTCGTCAGCATGCCGATGGGGGGCTCGACGACGCCGATCACGATGGCCGGCTCGCTGGTCGTCGGCATCGCCGAGACTCTTGGCGCCGTGGCCGCCGTGCAGGCGGCCGCCCCCGGCGCCCCGGTCTTCATCTGCCTCATCCCCAGCGCCATGGACCTGAAGACCGGGGACTTCACCGGCGGCGCGCCCGAGGATACCGTCATGGGCGCCGCCACGGCCGACATAGGGCACTACTACGGCCTCCCGACGCAGTGCGGCGTCAACTCGTCGGGCGCCAAGGAACCCTCGTGGCAGTCGGCGCTCGACGACACCACGACCACCTATCTGTCACTGCTCGCCGGCGTCGACATGCTGACCGGCGTGGGGATGGTCTACGGCGGGCGTGTCTTCAGCTGCGAGGAGTTGCTGCTCGGGGTGGACGTCGCCGAGCGCGCCCGCGTCGCGGCGGCGGGCCTCGGCGGCG
>DATHSP010000423.1:0-3700 GCA_035464075.1 Thermoleophilia bacterium
GTGTCCGCTGACGTCGCCGCAGATCACGGCGAGCCCTCCGTCGTGCTCGTCGACCACGTCGATGAAATCGCCGCCGAGCTCGAGCTCGTGCTGCCCGGGCCGGTAGTAGGTGACCACGTCGACCGCCGGGTGCCGCACCGGCAGCGTCGGCAGGAGGCTCTTCTCGAGGCGCTCGTGCAGGCGCTGCGCCTCACGCAGGGTGGCCACCGCGGCGGCGTGCGGCCGCGCGAGGCCGTCCTCGACGACGCCGAGGTACACGAGGATCGCCGAGAGCACGAGGAAGACGAGCCCGATCATGCTGGGCCAGATCTGCGGGCCGGTGTGGATCGAGAGCCACAGCTCGGCGATGAGGCTCGACACCAGCGCAGCGACGATCAAGGGGAAGGCCTGGCCGGGCAGCCTGCTCCGCCGGCGCCAGAGCAGCGCGATCGCCAGCACGAACAGCGCAGACACCAGGGACTCGCTCAGGGTCTTGAAACGCGTCGGCCCGCTCCCCGGCACATAGGCGGTGGGGAAGACGTCCCACCAGTACACGGCCGCCAGCGTGACGAGGGCGAGGGCGGCGTAGGGCGGCGCGACGAAGCGCAGACGGAGGCGACGGCCGAGCACGAAGGGGGCGACCACGAAGGACGCCGCCAGGATGAGGCGGGCGGCGACCCACATCTGGGCCGAGGTGTCGGGCGTCCCGCTGATCACGTTCATCCCGGGGAAGTCGACCGTGTGCACGAGCTGCAGCAGCGCGGCAGTCGCGACGGCGACGCCGACGAACACGGGGAAGTCGTCGTCGAGGAACTGGCGCAGCGTCGCCGCCATGATGAGCACGCCGAAACCGACCACGGCGAACACGACCTCGGCGACGGTGTGGAAGAGGAGGAAGGAGACCAGCCCGGTCAGCGTGACGAGCACGGCCACGAGCGCAACGGCGACCACGCGGAGACCGCCGCTGATGCCACGGTGCTCGCTTCTTGCCTGCACGGCCAAGGGGCACGAGAGTAGCACAGCGGCCACGATACAGGTAGTGCCCCGCTGCCCGCCCCCCGCCTTCACCGGGCCCGCGCTTTCCGATAGGCTGTCGGTGTCAGTCGCCGTCGGAAGGAGCACCATCGTGAAGGTCAGCCGAGCCCTCATCTCCGTCTTCGACAAGAGCGGTCTCGAGGCGTTCGCCCAGGGCTTGATCGACCTCGGCGTGCAGATCATCTCGACCGGCGGTACCGCCCGCCTGCTCAAGGAGAGCGGCCTCCCCGTGACCCTGGTCGAAGAGGTCACCGGCTTCCCGGAGATGCTCGACGGCAGGGTCAAGACCATGCACCCGCGGCTCATGGCCGGCATCCTCGCCCGGCGCGACGTGCCCGAGCACATGGAGACGATCGCCCAGCACGACATCGAGCCCATCGACATGGTGGTCTGCAGCCTCTACCCGTTCGAGGAGGTGGCCGGCCGTCGCGGCGTCGAGGACGCGGTCGTGATCGAGAACATCGACATCGGCGGCCCCTCGATGATCCGCGCCGCCGCCAAGAACCACGCCGGCGTCGCCGTGGTCACGAGCCACCATGACTACGAGGACCTGCTCGACGAGCTCCGCGAGACGGGGGGCGAGCTCAGCGAGGGCACCCTGCGCGAGCTCGCCACCAAGGCCTTCCACCGCACCGCGCACTACGACTTCGTGATCGCCAACTGGTTCAGCGAGACCGAGGGCGACTTCCCCCAGTACGTGATGCGCGACTACGAGAAGGTCATGGAGCTGAAGTACGGTGAGAACCCGCACCAGCGCGCCGCCTACTACTCCGAGGTCGGCCTGCGCCAGCACCTCCTCTCCCAGGTCGAGCAGCTGCACGGCAAGCAGCTCAGCTTCAACAACCTCTACGACCTGCACGCGGCGCGCAGCCTCTCCGAGGAGTTCACCCTCCCCGGCGTCGTCATCATCAAGCACAACAACCCCTGCGGGGCGGCGCTCGCCGAGAACCTCGCCGCGGCCTACGACAAGGCCTACGCCTGCGACCCGGTGAGCGCCTTCGGCTCGGTCATCTCGGTCAACCGCTTCGTCGACCTGCCGCTCGCCGAGCGCCTGGCCGAGCTCTTCGTCGAGGTCCTCTACGCCCCGGGCTACGAGCCCGACGCCCTCGAGGTCCTCAAGCGCAAGGCCGACATCCGCATCCTCGAGACCCGCGAGAGGCGGCAGGCCAACCCGGGCGAGTTCGACTACAAGCGTGTGCTGGGCGGCATCCTCGTCCAGGACAAGGACTCGGTCCTCGAGGAGCGCGACGAGATGCAGGTCGCGACAAGCCGGCACCCGACCGAGCGCGAGTGGGGCGACCTGCTCTTCGCCTTCCGCATCGCCAAGCACGTCAAGTCCAACGCCATCGTCATGGCCAAAGACCTCGGCACGGTCGGCATCGGCGCCGGGCAGATGAGCCGCGTCGACTCGACCCGACTGGCGATCGAGAAGGCGCAGCTCGACCTGCAGGGGGCGGTCGTCGGCTCCGACGCCTTCTTCCCCTTCCCCGACGCCGTCGAGCTGGCGATCGAGAACGGCATCACCGCCTTCATGCAGCCCGGCGGCTCCAAGGGCGACGAGGCCGCCGTCGAGGCCTGCGACCGGCTCGGCGCGGCGATGGTCTTCACCGGCCACCGGCACTTCCTGCACTGACCGGCGAAACAGAAGCGCAGGGAGGGCCGGCCGCAGCAGCCGGCCCTTCCCGTATGCGGCACTAGCTGGCGATCAGAGCGAGGCCGGATGAGAGACCGGAGCGAGACTCCGTGAGAGACCTGCGTCAGGTCGCCCGCCCGCCCGAGCTGACCGACGGCCGCGTGCGCCTGCGCCGAGTGCACGAGAAGGACCGGGACGCCGTCGTGCGAGCGCTCAACGACCCGGTCGCCGGGCGGTTCCTCACACGGCCGCCCTTCCCCTACCTCGACGAGCACTTCGACGAGTGGCTCGCGCTGGCGACGAGCGGGCGCGGCCTCCACGAAGCGCAGGCCGCGCACTGGTCGATCGCCGACGCCGACGACGATTCGTACCTCGGCGGGGCCTCGCTCGAGATCGCCGCCGAGCGCGAGGCCGGCGAGATCGGTTACCAGGTGGCGCCGTGGGCGCGCGGCCGGGGTGTCGCCACCGCGGCCGCGCGCCTGATCCGCGACTGGGCGTTCGAGGAGCTCGAGCTCGCCCGCCTCGAGATCGCCGCCGACGTCGACAACATCGCCTCGCAGCGCGTCGCGCAGGCGGCCGGCTTCAGCTACGAAGGGGTCGCCCGCGGCCACCTCGAGGGACGGGTGTTCGTCGAGGCGGGGGGCGACGCGGTCGGTCCGGCCGCCGCCGGCGCCCTGTGCCGCGAGCGCCGCGACCACGTGCTCTTCGGCATGCTCCGCGACGACCCCCGCGCCTCGACCGCCCCGGTGCCGTGGCCCTGTCTCGACGACGGTCACCTCGTCGTGCGCGCCTTCGAGCCGGACGACGCTGCGGCGGTCGCCGGCGCGTGCGACGACCCGGAGATCGCGCGCTGGATCCACCGCCTCCCGGCGCCGTACACGCTCGCCGACGCCGAGCGCTTCGTCGCCGGCGCCCGCCGCACCCTCGTCAGCGGCGAGCAGATCCGGCTCGCCGTCGCCGACCAGGCGTCGGGCAAACTGCTCGGCAGCGTGAGCCTCGAACCCTCGTGGCAACTTGACCTCGCCGAGGTCGGGTACTGGGTGAAGCTTGGGG
>DATHSP010000424.1:0-3515 GCA_035464075.1 Thermoleophilia bacterium
GGCGATCGCCGACGACCTCTCCAAGGCCGACTTCCCGCCGCCCGACAAGCCGATGGTCTTCAAGCCGTGGAAGGGCAAGTACTCCACGATGTCGCCGTCGCCGAGCGAGTCGGCCACACCGACGCCCAAGGCGACCAAGACCATCAAGCCAGAGCCGACGCCGACCGAGACCAAGACGATCAAGCCCGACCCGACGCCGACCAAGACGGCCACGCCGACGCCGACGCCGAGCGACGAGGCGCGGACGGTGACGGTGCTGGCGGCGGCCGGCGAAGCGGAGCCGCCGCCCTACGAGGGGCTTCTCGGCTGGCTGCGCGCCCTGCTCGCGGGGATCTTCTAGACGAGGCCCGCCGACGTCGCGCGGCGGCGGCGGCCTTCACCCACGAGCCGGGGTCCGTCGCGGTGCGCGCGGCGCAGGCAGCGCCTCACCACGACTCGTACTGTTCGCTCCCCTTGCGGTACTCCTTCAGCTCGACCCCCATCCCCTCGGCGATCGTGAGGATGCGGCACGCCATCTCGAGCACGCTGGTGAGCTGGTAAGCCTCCTCCAGCAGGTGGCCGATGGCGAACGGGCCGTGGCCGCGGAGCATCACCAGGTCGTACTCCTTGAGCCACCTCGGCAGCAGCTCGGCGACCTCGGTCGAGCCCGCCGTGAGCTGGGCGGCCACGACCGGCACCTTGTGCAGCAGGTAGGAGCCCTCCGAGTCGACCGGCACGATCTCGTCCTTGACGAGCGACTGGGCGATCGCGTACGGCGGGTGCGTGTGCACGATCGCCAGGGCCGACGTCGCCTGGTAGATCGCCCGGTGCACGACGATCTCGGTCGAGGCCAGGGTGACGTTGGCGTCGTTCTCCTCGAGGCCGATGTCGATCACGTCGCGCTCCTCGAGCCGTGCCAGCATCGAGCCGCGCCGGGTGATGAGGATGCGGTCGCCCTGGCGGACGCTCATGTTGCCGCCGTGAGAGCTGACGAGGCCGGCGACGAAGAGGTCCCGGCCGATGCGGCGGAACTGCTCGAGGAGGTCGCCGCTCACGGGGCGAGACCGAGGCGTGCGAGCTTGGCCGCCGAGGGCACGCCCTCGGCGCTCCAGCCGCGCGAGACGTAGTACTCGTCGAGCATCGGCGGCAAGTCTACGACATGCCCCGCCGCCGGCCCCTCGCGGACGGGCTCCTCGAGCAGGCGCCGCGGCAGCGTGTCGTCGCTGCGTCCGAAGCCGGCCGCCAGGTTGAAGAGGCGCTCGAGCGTCCAGATGCGCTCGCCGACGCGCAGCAGCTCCTGGGGCTCGACCTGCTCGCCCCACACCGCCGAGAGCAGGCGGGCGTAGTAGTCCTCCTTCATGGCGAAGGCGGTGAACTTGCAGACCGAGAGCGAGTCGAGCACGGCGTTGAGGTTCTGGATGTTGATGAGCAGGCCGGCCTTGCCCAGGGTGGCGAAGCGGTCGACCATCTTCGGCACGCCGAGGATCTCGGGGCCAAGCATGTTGGCGCGCAGGTGGCAGCCGCCCCGGTTGGAGGTGGCGAAGGCGAGACCCTGGGCCTTCATGCCGCGGGGGTCGTAGGCGGGCAGCTCGAGCCCCTTGACGCTCATCGAGAGCTCGGCGCGCCCGTGGCGTGCGGCGAAGCGTGCCGAACCCTCGGCGAGCTCGACGCCGAGGCCCTCGCCGGCGGCGGTCGCCTCGGCGAGGCGGACGACCGCCGCGGCGTCGCCGAAGCGCGGGCCGCCGGGCAGCAGGCCCTCCTCCGTGAGCTCCATGGCGCAGGCGATCGTGGAGCCCATCGTGATCGTGTCCATGCCGGCGCGGTTGCAGGCGTAGTTGGCCTGCACGACGGCGGTCAGGTCGGCGACGCCGCAGTCGGCGCCGAGCGCCCAGATGCTCTCGTACTCGGGCCCCTCCCCGCTCTCGCCGCCGGCGGTCGTGCGCCGGGCGCAGCCGATGCTGCAGCCGCGGCAGGCCGAGCGGCGCTGCACGTAGCCGTCGCGCAGCGCCTCGCCGGAGATGGCGCGCGCGCCCTCGAAGCGCGAGTCGCGGAAGTTGCGCGTCGGCATGGCGCCGGCCTGGTTCAGCACGTTCACCAGGACCGAGGTGCCGAACTCGGGCAGCGCCTGCGAGGTGATGGGGTTGGCCTTGAGGAGCTTCTCGGCCTCGTAGACGACGAAGGCGAGCCGCTCGGGGTCGGCGACCGCCGGCTTCATCTCGCCGTCGCGGGTGACGACGATCGCCTTGAGCCGCTTGGCGCCCATGACGGTGCCGAGACCGCCGCGGCCGATCGAGCGCCCGCGGTTGTTGACGATCGAGGCGAAGAGCACGCCGCGCTCGCCGGCCGGCCCGATGACCCCGGCCTCGCAGCCCGGGTGAAGCTCGCGCAGGCGAGCCAGCGAGGGCGCGACGTCGAGGCCCCAGAGGTCGCCCGCCGGGCGCAGCTCGGCGCCGGCCGCCGAGACGAGGAGGTACGAGGGGGCGTCGCAGGCGCCGCCGACGACGAGGTAGTCGTAGCCGAGGCGGCGGAAGGCGACGCCCCAGCTGCCGCCCGAGTTGCCGTCGAAGACGGTGCCGGTGAGCGGCGAGCGCGAGGTCACGCTGTAGCGGCCGCTCGCGGGGGCGCCGGTGCCCGTCAGCGGGCCCGGCGCCAGGATCAGCAGGTTCTCGGGGCCGAGCGGCTCGACTTCGTGCAGCCGCTCACGGAGCGCCAGCCAGGCGCCCAGACCGCGGCCGCCGAGCACGGCGCGGCGCACCTCGGCCGGCAACTCCTCCTCGTGGGACGTGCCGGCGGAGATGTCGACGCGCAAGCCGCGGAGCGGCCCTGAAGACGGTGGCGAGATGGTCATCGTCTCAGTATAGCGGCCGAGGCGGGAGCCGCCGCCCCGGCTCAGCCGGCAGGCGCCGGGGCCTCCGTCCCGGCGGCGCCGGCGGGGCGTTCGGCGGCGTACTCGACCAGGTCGGCGCCGTAGCAGCGGCGCGGGCCGAGGCGGCGCATGCCGACCTTCTCGAGCACGCGCTGCGATGCGAGGTTCTCGGGGTAGACGACGCCGACGATGCGCGTGAGACCCAGTTCCCCGAAGCCCCACGCGAGCAGGGCGGCGGCGGCCTCGGTCGCGTAGCCGCGGCCCCAGACGGCCCGCGCCAGCGTGTAGGTGAGCTCGACGTCCGGGCCGCCCTCGAGGAGCTGCAGGCCGCCCTCGCCGACCAGGGCCCCGGAGGCGCGCTCGACGAGGGCCAGCGTGCCGAAGCCGTGCGTGCGCCAGTGCTCCAGGACCCGGGCCTGCGACACGACGAGCCTGTCTTGGTCGAGCGGCACCCCGCGTCCGACGAAGCGCATCACCTCGGGGTCGCCGAACACCTCGAGGAGGCGCGGCGTGTCTTCGTCGGCGAACGGGCGGAGGATGAGGCGCTCGGTGTGGAGGGGGAGTGCCATGGCGCGATCGGTTCTCCGTATCGGGTCCGGAGTCCGGCCCGGTCTCGTGGTGGAGCCCGGCCGCGAGATCGGGGGCGGCGGCCGGCGGGGGTGCCCGCCCG
>DATHSP010000425.1:0-4466 GCA_035464075.1 Thermoleophilia bacterium
GAGCGCGAGCGCCTCGGTGCCGCCGGCCCCGACCTCGGCGCCGCCGGCGAGTTCACGCTGACCACGGCCTCCGACAGCGAGCAGGCCGCGCGCGACATGGCGGCCGCCGGCGCCGACCTGATCCTCTTCGCCGGAGGCGACGGCACGGCGCGCACGATCTGCGCGGCGGTCGGCACGTCGGTCCCCGTCATCGGGGTGCCGGCCGGCGTCAAGATCCACTCGGCGGTGTACGCGACGACGCCGGCCGCGGCCGGCGACCTCGTCGCGCTGTACCTGCACGACCGGCCGGGGGTGGTCCAGCTGCGCGAGGCAGAGGTCATGGACATCGACGAGGAGGCCTTCCGCGAGGACCGCGTCTCGGCCCGGCTCTACGGGTTCATGACCGTCCCCGTGGCGCGCGGCCTGACGCAGAGCGCCAAGGCGGGCGGCGTCGCCGGCGAGCAGCGCGCGCTCCTCGACGTGGCCGCCGACGTGGTCGCCGGCATGGAGCCCGGCTGCCTGTACATCGTCGGGCCGGGCACCACGACCCGCACGATCATGGAGCGGCTCGGGCTGCCCAAGACGCTGCTCGGCGTCGACGTCGTCGCCGACGGCGCGCTGGTCGCCGCCGACGCGACAGAGGGCGACCTGCTGAGGGCGCTCGAGCGCTACCGGCGCGCCCGCATCGTGGTCACCGTGATCGGCGGGCAGGGACATGTCTTCGGTCGCGGCAACCAGCAGATCAGCCCCGCCGTGATCCGCCGTGTCGGCCGCGAGCACGTGGTCGTGGTTGCGACGCAGACCAAGCTGTTGTCGCTCGAGGGCCGGCCGCTGCTGGTCGACACCGGCGACCCGGAGCTCGACGCCGAGCTCTCGGGCTACATCAAGGTCGTGACCGGCCTCGGCGAGAAGATGGTGTACAAGGTCGGAGTCTGAGCCGGCCTCAGCGCCGCGGGTAGGCCGCCGCGAGGAACCCCTCGAAGCGCTCCAGGACCGCGGGCAGGTTGTCGCGACCGAAGCCGATGCGCACGTGGTGATCGTCGAGGCCGAAGAGCGTGGCCGGCGCCAGCATGATGCCGGCCTCCTCGACGCTCCTCAGCGCGAGCGCCTCGGCGGAGATACCGTCGGCGACGATCCTCGGCAGGCAGATGGTCCCCGCGCGCGGGCGCACCCAGGTGAAGAGATCGGCGCGCCGGGCGAAGAAGGCGTCGAGTGCGGCCAGGTTGCGCTCGGCACGCGCCAGGTGACGGGCGATCAGCGCCGGGCCGCTGCGCAGGCCGACGAGCGCGAGCACCTCGCTCGGCGCCGAGCTGCAGATCGTCGTGTAGTCCTTCATGGCCGCGAGGCGCCCTCGCACCTCCTCGTCGCGGACGGCGAGCCAGCCGATGCGCGTGCCCGCCATGCCGTAGACCTTGGACATGCCGGAGAGCGAGATCGCGCCTTCGACGGCGTCGGCGGCCGCCGGCAGGCGGGCGCCGGGGTCGAGCTCGAGCCCGCGGTACATCTCGTCGCAGAAGAGGCGTGCGCCGTGCGCGGCGACGAGGCCGGTGACCGCGTCCCAGTCCGCCCGGGAGGGCAGCGCGCCGGTCGGGTTGTGCGGCGCGTTGACGACGACCATGCGCGTGTCCGCCCGGAGGGCGGCCTCGAGGTCGGCCGGGTGCAGGCGCCACCCCTCCTGCTCGCGCGGCACCCAGCGCGTGACCGCGCAGCCGATCGTCTCGGCCACCTGGTGCAGCGACTGGTAGGCGGGGAACGTGCAGACGACGTGGTCCCCGGGGGAGAGGAGCGCGATCATGGTGATGTAGATGAGCTCCTCCGGCGCGCCGGTGAGCACGTCGTCGAGGCCGACCGTCTCGTACAAGCGGGCGATCTCGGCGCGGAGCTGGGGCAGGCCGAGGGACTCGGTGTACCCGAGCGTCAGGTCGCGCCACAGGTCGCGGCACTCGTCGTCGGCCATCGCCAGCACCTCGGCCATGGGCAGGCCGTCGCAGTCGGAGCTCGACAGCAGGTAGGGCGCCGAGAACTCGTAGCGCGCGAAGTAGCGTTCGAGGGCGAAGGGTTCGGGTCGCACTGGTCACCTCCTGGGGCCATGCCGGCCGGGTGCATTCTAGCGGACGGCGGCCGCCGAGCCTCCCACGCTGCCCCGGTGCGGCCGGGCGGCCCGTCGCGGCCCGCGACTCGCTCGGTCGCGGCTACTCCTGCCGCGTCAGCGACGGGGCACACGTCCGGAGACGCCGGCGGCGACGCCATCAAACCTCACGGAATGCTAACTTCGGGCTGGAATTCGCGGTCAGAGCTTATACAATGCCTCTCAGCCCGCCGCTGGAGGGGCGCCGATGAGCCGTCGCAGTCGAGGGCTCAACGCCGCCTCGGGGGCGTCGCGACGGTCACGTCATCTGAGAGGAAGGGTGTGTCATGAAGGTCCTGGTCGTTGGTGTCGGTGGTGTCGGCGAGTCGATCGCGGCGATCGCGAAGCGCCGGGGCGCCACGGACTGGCTCGAGACGATGGTGCTCGCCGATTACGACCGCGGTCGCGCCGAGCGCTGTGCCGCGAAGCAGAACGACCCGCGCTTCGTCGCCGAGCAGGTCGACGCGGGCGACGCCGACGCCGTGGCGGCCCTGGCCGCCAAGTACGGCGTCGACATCATCTGCAACCTCTGCGCCCCCAACTTCAACCCGCCGCTGCTGCAGGCCGCGCTCAAGGCGAAGACCCACTACCTCGACACGGCGATGACCCTCTCCGAGCCGCACCCGACCGACCCTATGCACAAGTGCGGCAAGAAGCTCGGCGACGACGAGTACGCGCTCGACCCCGACTTCAAGGCCATCGGCAAGCACGCCCTGGCCGGCTTCGGGGTCGAGCCCGGTATGGCCGACTTCTTCGCCCGCTACGCCGCCGATCACTACTTCGACGAGGTCGACGAGATCGGTATCCGCGACGGCTCCAACCTCGAGATCCCCGGCGCGACCGGCATCAGCTTCGGGTTCTCGATCTGGACGACGATCGAGGAGTGCAACAACCCGGCGATCGTCTTCGAGAACGGCGAGGTGCACACCATCGAGCCCTTCGCCGAGCTCGAGAAGTTCTGGCTGCCTGAGGGGATCGGTGAGGTCGAGGTCGGCCACGTGGAGCACGAAGAGGTCATCCAGATCGCTCACAACGCCGACCGCCTCAAGGGCGTGAAGAAGGCGACCTTCAAGTACGCCCTCGGCGACGAGTTCATGCAGGCGATGGAGATCTTCCGCTCGGTCAACATCGACAAGAAGGACAAGATCAAGGTCGGCGACTGCATGGTGGCGCCGCGTGACGTCGTCGCCGCGGCGGCGCCCGACCCGAACGAGATCGGCAAGAAGTACGTCGGCCAGACGGCCGCCGGCACCTGGGTCAAGGGCAAGAAGGACGGCCTCGTCCGCGAGGTCTACCTTTACCAGGTCGCCGACAACAAGGAGTGCGTCGAGAAGTACGGCACCCAGGTGGTCGTCGCCCAGACCGCCTTCACGCCGGTCATCGCCCTGGAGCTTCTCGCCAAGGGCAAGCTCGGCAGCCACCCCGGCGACCCGCAGGCCGGCGTGAACAACCCCGAGGCCTTCTGCGCCGACGACTACGTGGCGCTCATGGCCGCCTACGAGTTCCCCGGCGGCATGCTCGAGATGGAGTCGGAGTACAAGCTCGCGAAGGACCGCGAAGCGCTGGTCGCGCCCGCCGGGGGCGGCGCGGGCTGACCCCCAGGCGGTCGGACCAGCCGTGAGGCGTCGCGCCCGAGGGGGGGCGCGGCGCCCGTCAAGGCCCTGGTCCGTGGCCGGCCGCGATCAGTAGACCTCGACGCGGGCCTTGCCGGCGCGCTTCGCCGCGTACAGCGCGGCGTCGGCGCGGCCGACGAGCTCGTCGAGACCCTCCGCCCCGTTGGGCCACGAGGCGACCCCGATGCTGACCGTGACGTGCACGGGGGCGCCCGCGGCCCCGAGGGGGAACGGGAACGAGGCGATACGGCGGCGTAGGCGCTCCGCGAGCGCCGCCGCCCCCGTCTCGGGCGCGGGCTCGCCCGCGCGGCCCGTCGGGCGCACGGTCGCGACGCCGGGCAGGATGACGCAGAACTCCTCGCCTCCGTAGCGGGCGGCGAGGTCGCCTCCCTTGCGGAGCTCGGCCTGCATGAGCCGGCCGATGGTGCGCAGCACCTCGTCGCCGGCCGGGTGCCCGTACGTGTCGTTCAGGTGCTTGAAGTCGTCGATGTCGAGCATGAGCAACGTCACCGGCTGCCGGGTGCGGCGCGCGCGCTCCAGCTCCTCCGCGAGCCGGTCGTAGAAGTGACGGTGGTTCGCGAGTCCGGTCAGACCGTCCCTCGTCGCCTGGTCCTCGATCTGGGCGTAGAGGCGCGCGTTGTTCAGGGCGATGGCGGCATGTTCGCCCAAGGCGCGGGCGAAGGAGAGCTCGCCCTCGGCGAACCGCCGCGGCTTCGAGCGCTCGACGAGCCGCATCGCGCCCAGGG
>DATHSP010000426.1:0-1751 GCA_035464075.1 Thermoleophilia bacterium
CGCCCAGGGAGAGGTCCCGAGTAGCCGCGCCGTCTCGGTCATGAGGAAGCCGCGGAAGACGACCTCCTCGAGCGGGGCGACGAGGAGCCACACGACGAGCATCCACATACCGAACGCGCGCCAGCTCCCGCGGACGCCGTCCACGATGGTGTGATCGTGCGGGACGCCCGTCCACCGCTCGGCCCAGGGCTCGACGAGCGTCGCGGACAGCAGTTGGATGCCGACGCCCAGCCCGAGCGCGAGCAGCATCGTCCGCCACCAAGCGTCCGGGGCGGCGAAGCCGAGGGCGGCCGGGCCGTCGCCGCGGAGCCACAGCGTGACCCCGACGACCAGCAGCGCGCCGAGGACGCCGAGCCCGGGCCGCTTGCTGAGACCCGTTCCCACGAGCAGGGCGGAGACGCCGACGACGAGGGCGAGGGAGACGAGCGCGCCGGCTGCGGTCACGCCTACGATGATGACCGATGGGTCCCGCGTGTGGCCGCGGGTCCGGGGGCGACGTGCGCCGCGGGACTACCCCCCCGCGCTCAGGTCGAGCACGTGCACCCGGTTGCCCCACGGATCGTCGAAGGCGACGTAGCGACCGGGCGGGATGTCCTTGGGCGGCGCCACGAACGCCAGTTCGCCCTGATGCTCGGCGTAGAAGGCGTCGACGTCGTCGACCCGGAAGAAGGGCCCGGGCTTGTCGCCCTCGGGGGCGTCCTGGTCGAGCATCAGCTGGACGTCCGTGCCGGGCAGCGCCAGGCCGGCGGTGAGCTCGCCCTCGCGCCAGGCCTCCTCGAAACCGAGCGTGTCGCGGTACAGGGCCAAGGCGGCCTTCAGGTTCCTCACCGGCAGGTAGATCAACGACAGCTTCATCCGCACCTCCTGGGGCGAGAGCATATTCCGCGCGGCCTGCCGGAGACCCCGGGCGCTACCACCGCCGACACCGGGTCCTACCCACCGGTCGCGGCCAGGCCCGGCGGATACCCTCGGACATGCGCCGCCCGACACCCGAACCGCCCGCACCCGGCCAGGAGTCCGTCTGGGACTACCCGCGGCCGCCGGCGCTCGCTCCGTCGAGCGAGCACGTCGTCGTCACCCACGGCGGCGAGACGGTCGCCGAGAGCCGCCGCGCCGTCCGCGTGCTGGAGACCTCCCACGCGCCCGTCTACTACCTGCCGCCCGACGACGTCCGGACCGACCTCCTACGTCCGCTCGCGCGCCGCACCTTCTGCGAGTTCAAGGGCGCCGCCTCGTACGCCGACCTCGTCGTCGGCGACGCACGCGCGCCCGCCGCCTGCTGGTGGTACGCCGACCCCACGCCGGCGTTCGCGGCGATCGCCGGGTGGATCGCCTTCTACCCCTCGCGCGTGGACCGCATCGCCGTCGACGGCGAGGTCGTGCGCCCCGTGGGCGGCGACTTCTACGGCAGTTGGGTGACCTCGCGGGTGGCCGGGCCCTTCAAGGGCGGGCCCGGGACCGAGGGCTGGTAGGCCGCCCTACAGGGCGGGCCGCCCTGCAGGGCGGGCCGCCCGGCGGGCGGGCCGGTCAGGCGGCCGGCGACGGCACCTCGCCGGCGAGGAACGCGCCGATCAGCTCGTTGACGCGGTCGGGTTCCTCGTGGTGGACCCAGTGGCTCGCGTCCTCGAAGAAGACCAACCGGCCGTCGTCGCACAGGACGATGCTCGGCTGCGCCAGCTCGCGGCTCAGGGCGAGGTCGTTCACGCCCCAGAGCATCAGCGTGGGGACGGTGATCCGCGGTTCGGCGGGCA
>DATHSP010000427.1:0-2619 GCA_035464075.1 Thermoleophilia bacterium
GGCGCGGCGCCCGCAGCGGGCGCGCCGCGCCGGCCGGCCACGACGGGACCGCGGTCCACGACAGGGAGAGGACGGGAGAGGGGCTTGGACGACAGGATACTGACCCGCATGGGTGACGGGTCGCTCGTCGAGACGACGCGCGCCCGGCTGCGCGCCGACATCGAGGACGGCACGCAGCAGGCGGCGCGCCGCGCCAAGGTGCCGCCGCTCGAGCAGGGGGAGCTCGACCACCTCGAGGACATCTTCTGCTCGAACGCGCGTTTCACCGGCGTCGACCTGGGCGACGATGTCATCATGAGCTACGACGGGTCGGGCAACGCCGACCTCGGCTCGCGCATGACCGAGATGCTCGCCTACCAGACGCACCAGGGCGCCGACATGCTCGAGCTCTGGCACATCGACTACTCGTACAAGGCCATCAAGACGATCCTCTCGTTCGAAGCCCACGAGATGAAGATGAGCCAGCTCAACCTGACGATCCCCATGCAGTACGGGGCGATGCCCGACCTGGGCCGGTACTCGAAGCCGGACGGCCCCATCCCGAACTGGTCCGAGCTCATGCCGCTGGGTCGCATCGAGGAGGCGCGGGCGGCGCAGCTCGAGGCCGGCGAGATGGCCACGCACGACATGCTGTTCGTCGCCGACGGCATGGTCGAGGCGGGCACCGACGGCCTCGACTTCGACACCGCCGGCGCCGCCGGCGACGGCGACTTCCTCGCCACCCTCAACGCGGTCGAGAAGATCCGCGCGAAGCACCCGCACGTCGGCATCGAGGTCGGCATGGCGAGCGAGTTCGTGCTCGGCATGCACGGCGAGCTCGAGTACAGGGGCGAGCGGCTCGCCGGCATGTGGCCGCACCAGCAGGTCAAGGCGGTGGCGGCGGCCGGCGGCACGATCTTCGGGCCGGCCGTCAACGTCAACACGCGGCAGTCGGTGGCCTGGAACGTGAGCCGCGCCTGCACCCTGGTGAAGCGCTGCTGCGAGGAGTCGACGATCCCCGTGCACATGAACGTGGGCATGGGCGTCGGCGGCGTGCCGATGACCGCGTACCCGCCGGTCGACGCCGTCTCCCGGGTCTCGAAGGCGCTCGTCGACGTGACCCGGATGGACGGCTTGTAGGTCGGCGTGGGCGACCCTGTGGGCATGTCGCTCGCCCACACGCTCGCCTCGGGCATGGGCGGGATGCGCGCCGCCGGAGACCTGGTGGCGCGTATGCAGATGACCCGAGGGATGCGTCTCAGGGAGGCCAAGGAGTACGTCGCCGGGAGGCTCGGCGTCTCGACCCTCGACCTCGTCGACCCCGTCGTCATGCACGACGTGCGCGCCGAGCTCGGTCTCGGGCGCATCACCGTGCAGGAGCTGACCTACGCCGACCAGCCCTACGCGATCGAGGCCAAGTTCCGGATCAGCGAGGTGCTGGACATCCCGATCAACAGCGTCGAGCGCTTCGCCGCGCGCGCCGGGCTGGGGACGCCGCGCACGTCCGCCGCCGCCGGCGCGGCGGGCTGAGAGCCCCGGAGGTGCTTGAGTGAAACGGAATCTGCACGCAGGACATCGGCGCAGCGGGGGGTTCAGCCTCAACGTGTTCACCGAGGCCGAGATGGACTCGATCCACCTCGCGACCCTCGAGGTGCTCGAGCGCACCGGCGTCTTCGTCGAGGCCGACGAGGCGATCGACATCTTCAGCGACGCCGGCTGCCGCGTCGACCGCGAGCGGCGCGTCGTCAGGATCCCGCCGCACCTGGTCGAGGACGCGATCCGCTCGGCGCCGAGCCGCTTCACGCTCTGCGGGCGCGACCCGAAGAACGACTTCGTCATGGAGCCGGGTCGCGTCGCCTTCACCAACTTCAGCGAGGGTATCCGCCTTATCGACCCGTTCACCGGCGAGTACCGCGACCCGACCAAGAAGGACATCGGGGACATCGCCCGGCTCAACGACTACCTGAGCGAGATGGACACGCACGAGATCTCGGTCGGGGCCAGCGACGCGCCCGCCGAGACCATCTCGGTGCACAACAGCGAGCAGCAGCTCCTCAACACGACGAAGCCGATCGGCATCGGGCCGCTCTCGCGGATGGAGAGCATCGCCGTCTTCCGCATGTGCGCCGAGATCGTCGGCGGCGAGGACGCCCTGCGCGAGCGCCCCATCGTCTACAACGGCGTCTGCCCGGTGAGCCCGCTCAAGCTGCCGCACGAGGTCACCGAGGTGATCATCGAGACGGCGCGCTGGGGTCTCCCCTGCAACGTGCTCTCGATGGCCATGGCCGGGGGCTCGTCGCCCGTGACCCTGGCCGGCACGATGGTCACGCACAACGCCGAGGTCCTCGCCGGCATCACGCTCTCGCAGCTCGCCGAGCGCGGCGTCCCGGTCATTTACGGCAGCTCGACGACGGCCATGGACCTCAAGCTCGCCGCCGCCAGCGTCGGCACGCCGGAGCTCGCCATGGTCAGCGCCGCCGTGGCGCAGATGGCGCGCCGCTACCTGCTGCCGAGCTTCGTGGCGGGGTTGTAGGCTGACTCCAAGGTCGGTGACGCGCAGACCGGTCACGAGAAGACCCTCACCGGGTTGCTGGCAGCGTTGGCAGGGGCCAACCTGATCTACGGGGCGGGGATGATCGA
>DATHSP010000428.1:0-6118 GCA_035464075.1 Thermoleophilia bacterium
TGCAAAGCCCGCCCCCTTCGCGTCCCGGACCCGTCCGGGGTCAGATGTTGAGGCGCACCCCGTCGACGTACGTCAGGCTGCGCCCGGCGCGCTCGATGTTGGGGTAGCCCTCGCGGGCCATGATCAGGCGCTCGAGGCCGAAGCCGAGGCCGACCCAGGGCTCGACGATGCCCCAGTTGCCGTCGAGGGGGTGAGGGCCCGCGGCGGCCGAGCAGACCTCGGCCCCGCCGACCTCGATGTCGAGCATCGGCCCGTAGACCTCGGAGACGGTGCGCGCGATCGTGTACTCGCGCAGGCCGGCCGACTTGACGACGACGTCGGCGAGCTCTTCGAGGCGGGTACCGCACTCCTCCTGGGGCAGCCCGAGCTCGACGAGGTTCAGCATGGTGAACTCGTTGAGGTGCCGGCTGCCCTTGGAGTCGCGACGGAAGCAGGGGCCGATCTCGAAGATGCCGAAGGGCCGGCTCCACAGCCGGCCGAGGCGGCGCAGCAGCGTGTAGAGGTTGGGCGCCAGCATCGGCCGCAGGCAGCGCCCGTCCTCGAGCCAGAAGACCTGCTGGCGCAGCGGGTGGCCGTGCCCGACGCCCATCTTCTCGAGCGCCTCGCCGCCGATGATGAGCGGGGTGACGACCTGCACGAAGCCGGCGTCGATGAGCGTGCGCCGCAGCTCGAGCTCGAGCTCGACGAGTTGCGGCGCACGGCGGCGCTCGCGCAGCTCGCCGAGGTGCTGTCGCCCGGCGCGGGCGAGGTCGTCCCCGACGCGCTTGAAGGCGGCGTCGCGGTCGGCGACGCTGTGGAAGGCGCGCTCCAGCTCGATGGGGTCGGCGCCGAGCTCGCGCAGGCGCTGCGCCTGGGTGAGCGTGAGGCGGATCTCGTCGTTCACGCGCGCTCCGAGGACGGTGGTCATGTGGTCTCCGTGGCCGCAAGCGGCGTGGAGGCGACGTAGTCGAGCAGGCCCCGGGCCACGGCGACAGCATACATCTCGGGGAAGGCGGGACGCGCGGCGATCGCCGCCTCGGCCGGGTTGGTGAGGAAGAGCGGCTCGACGACCACGGCGATCGCCTTCGGCTCGCGCAGCATCGCGTAGTTGCGCCCGACGCTGCCCAGGTACCGCCCGCCGAGGGCCGTCAGCCGGCCGCCGATCGCTTCGGCCAGGCGCCGCCCGTGCTCGGAGAAGTAGTGGCTGCGCTGGAAGTAGGTGCAGACGGCGCCGGCGGCGGCCGGCGCCTCGTGGGCGTTGAGGTGCAGCGAGACCACGAAGGCCGGGTCGGCGGCGAGCGCCGTCTCGGTGCGCTCATACAGCGGGACGGTCGCGTCGGCCTCGCGTGTCAGCACCGCGAGGCAGCCCTCGGCACGAAGGAGCTCGGCGAGGCGCAGGCCGGCGGCCAGGACGAGGTCCTTCTCGGCTGGGCCGCCGGGGACCGTGACGCCGGCGTCGCGGCCGCCGTGCCCGGGGTCGACGACGACCGTCTGCCCGGTCAGCGTGTCGATCGAGCTGTAGCCGAAGTCGCGCTCGGGGATCTTCTTGCCCTCGCGGCCGCTCTCGGCCTTGCGCAGGGCGCGCAGGGTGGCCAGGGTACGCCCCCCGACGATGCCGTCGACGAGCAGCCCGGCGTTGCGCTGGAAGTCGAGGACGGCGCGCTCGACGCCCTCGTCGTAGACGCCGCGTTCGGGCCCGGCGTTGAAGCCCAGGAGGTTGAGCTTGACCTGGAGTTCGAGCACGTCGTCGCCGCGCAGGCTCGGCGCGCGCAGGTAGAGCAGGCGGTCGCCGAGCGCGTGGCCGCTCTCGACGAGCTCGCGCCAGGTGTTGGCCCCGACGACGCCGTCGGCGAGCAGCCCGCGGCGCTGCTGGAAGGCGCGCAGCGCAGCCTCGGTCTTGGGGCCGAAGAACCCGTCGACGCCCTCGCTGCCGACGTCGAAGCCCTGGGCGCGCAGGCGCAGCTGGACGTCGCCGACCTCCTTGCCCCGGTCTCTGCGGTGCAGGTCCCTCACGCAGCGGCCTCAGAGAACGGCGGCGCGCACGCCGAGGGCCATCAGGATGAGGGCGCCGCCGCCGATGGCGAAGCGGTACAGCACGAAGGGCATGAAGCTGTGCCGGCGGAGGTAGGCGAGCAGGAACCAGATCGCGGCGAAGCCGCTCAGCGCCGCCGCGGCCATGCCGGTGATGAACGCCGCCGCCGTGCCCTCGGGCAGACCTTCCTGCACGAGCCCGATGCCCGAGTAGAGTGCGGCGCCACCGACGATGGGGATGCTCATGAGGAATGAGAAGCGAGCCGCCGCCTCGCGCTTGAGGCCCACGAGCAGGCCCGCGACCATCGTGACCCCCGAGCGCGACACCCCGGGCGAGAGAGCGAGGGCCTGCGAGACGCCGATCGCCAGGGCGCCGCGCCAGCCCAGGTCGTCGACCTCGCGCACCTTGCGCGACCAGCGGTCGACGGCCCACATCACGGCGCCGAAGACGATGAGCAGTACGGCGATGAGCCACGGCGCCCCGAGGGTGTTGACGATGGTCTCCTCGAAGAGGAGGCCGACGATCGCCGCCGGCACCATGGTGAGGAGGATGAGCCAGGCGAGGCGGCCTTCGGGCTCGTCCGCGCGGCGTGTCTTCAGCGTGCGCGCCCAGGCCGCCAGGAGGACGCCGATGTCGCGCCAGAAGTAGATCACGAGGGCGAAGAACGTGCCCAGGTGGAGGGCGACGTCGAAGGTCTTGTTGAATTCGGGGTTCTCGAGCAGGTACTCCCAGTCGAACAGCCACGGCACGAGGATGAGGTGCCCCGAGCTGGAGATCGGCAGGAACTCGGTGAGGCCCTGCACGATGCCGAGGATGATCGCCTGGAGTATGGTCACACGGACTCCCCTGTCGACGGTCTGTCCGGAGGGAGTCTAGCGTACGGACGACGTGAAAGGCGGCGGCATGGGTCAGAGGGTCGAAGTCCGGTGGGAGGGCGATGGTCTGCACTTCGAGGGCAGCTCCGCCGACGGCACGGTCCGCATGGCTTCGAAGCGCGACGGCGATGGAGCGGGCCTGCGCCCGATGCAGACGCTCGCCATCGCGCTCGGGGGGTGCATCGGCATGGACGTCGTCTCGATCCTGCAGAGGATGCGCCAGCCGCTCGAGGGCTTCTGGATCGAGGTCGAAGGGCAGCAGGCGGAGGACTATCCACGCCGGTATACCGAGCTCACACTGACGTACCACGTGCGCGGTGCGGTCGACGAGAGGAAACTGCAGCGTGCGATCGGCCTCTCCGAGAACAAGTACTGCTCGGTCCGCGCCTCGCTCGGCGCCGACGTGCGCCTGACCTCACGGTACGACATCGAAGCGTAGGCACCGAGGGCCGCGGTCGCCGTCGCTGTGTCGGCCGGCCGTCGTTCTCACTACGACGAGCGTGTTTACATCGCGAGAGGTGGCCGCTACTATCGGGACAGGCTCCCTGGAGGTACCGAGTGGATCGAGACCACGAGCTCGCCGCCGTGCTCGCCGACGACACGCGTTACCGGGTCTACAGATCGATCGCCGAGAGTCCCCGCGACGAGGTCACCGTGGCCGACATCGCCGAGCGGTTCAGCCTTCACCCCAACGTCGCCCGCATGCACCTGGCCAAGCTGGAGCAGGCGGGCTTCCTCGACACGGGCCTGCGCAAGACCTCGGCCGGCGGGAGGCCGGCGAGACTGTACCGCCTCAGCGAGAAGGTCCTCACCTTCGGCTTCCCCCCGCGTCGCTACGAGCTGCTCGCGCGGCTCGCGCTCGGGGTCCTCACCGAGGGCGGCGATCGGCCCGGGATCGAAGCCGCCTGTCGCGAGATGGGGGTCGCCGAGGGGCGGCAGGCGCTCGGCACGGCCGGCGGACCACCGGCCGACCGTCAAACCGCCGCCGCTCTCGTCGCCCGCGTCGCCGAGGAGCAGGGGCTGCTGCCCGAAGTGGAGTGGGATGACGGCAGCCTCCACCTGACGGTGCGCAACTGCGCCTTCCAGGAGCTCTCGGGCGCCGATCCGGAGCTCGTCTGCGCCATGCACCGCGCCTTCCTCGCCGGGGTGCTCGAGGTCGTCCTCGGGCCGCTCGGCACGGTCACCTGTGCCGACGAGGGCGGGCGCCTCAGCCTCGGCGACGACCGCTGCCGGCTGGTCTGCACCCTGCGCGACTGAGCGGGCGCGCCGGTGACGGACGGGCGCCGTCACGCCTGTGATAGCGTACCGCGCGACCGCGGCGCGGGGGCCCGTGCCTCCGGCGCTGCCCGCGCCACAGGAGTCCGTCACGGCGGCCCCGAGTCCGGCGGCGCTGGTCTGTGCGTCCGGGCGCGCCCGTGACGCGAGGCCCTGCGTGGCCGGCCCCGATCACGGCGGCGCCACGTGCCGGCAGCGAGCGCGTGACGACGCCGCCGGCTTCGACTGAAGGAGCGATGCAGTGGGTGTGAACGACTTCGACCTCGGTCTCGTCGCCGCCGCGCTCGAGCGTGCGCTCGCGCACGGCGGCGAGTTCGCCGAGGTCTACGTCGAGGAGCGCGACGGTCTCACCCTGCGACTCGAGGACCGCCGGCTCGAGCAGACCAGCGGCGGCCGTGACTTCGGCGCCGCCGTGCGGCTGCTCGACGGCGAGCGCACCTTCTATGCCTATAGCGACGAGGTCGACGAGGCCGGCCTGACGGCCGCCGCCGACGCCGTGGCCGCCGCGTTGCGCGGCAGCCACGGCGTCGGCGCGCCGGTCGTCCATCTCGGCTCGGCGCAGTCGCGCCCCGGCGCGCATCCTGTCGTCGTACCGCCGGAGACGGTCGACGTGCGACGCAAGGCCGACCTCCTGCGCGCCGCCGACGACGAGGCGCGCGCCGCCGGCGGCGAGATCGCCCAGGTCATCGCCGCCTACGCCGACGCGCGTCAGCGTGTCCTCATCGCCAACTCGCTGGGCGAGGTCGTGCGCGACGACCGCACGCGCACGCGCGTCAGCGTGCAGTGCGTGGCCCGTCGCGGCGAGGTCATCCAGACGGGCCACGAGACGCTGGGCGGCAGTTGCGGCTTCGAGCTGCTGGGGCAGCCGGCCGTGCTCGGCGTCGCCCGCGAGGCGGCCGGCAAGGCGCTGGTCATGCTCGACTCGAAGCCGGCGCCGGTGGGCCTCATGCCGGTCGTGCTCGCCAACGGCTTCGGCGGCACCCTCTTCCACGAGGCCTGCGGCCACGGGCTCGAAGCCGACGCCGTGGCCAAGGACGCGAGCATCTACGCCGGGCGTCTCGGCGAAGCGGTCGCCGCCCCCATCGTCGACGCCTACGACGACGGCGCCGTAATCAACGGCTGGGGATCCGCCGCCTACGACGACGAGGGCGTCGCGACGCGACGCACCCAGGTCATCGCAGGCGGGCGCCTCACCGGCTACCTCTACGACCGCCTCCGCGCCCGGCAGGCCGGTGCGCAGCCGACCGGCAACGGGCGCCGGCAGTCCTTCCGCCACGTGCCGATCCCGCGCATGACGACCACCTACATCGCACCCGGCGACGACACGCCCGAGGCGATCATCGCCGCGACGCCGCGCGGCTTCTACGCCAAGAGCCTCGCCGGCGGACAGGTCGAGCCGGCGAGCGGCAACTTCGTCTTCGGCGTCGCCGAGGGCTATCTGATCGAGGACGGCCGCATCACGACTCCCCTGCGCGGCGCCACCCTGGTCGGCAACGGCATCGACATCCTCCTGAAGATCGACATGATCGCCTCCGACTACGAGGTCAAGTCCGGCATCTGCGGCAAGGACGGGCAGGGTGTCCCGGTGGGTACGGGGCAGGCGACCCTGCGGATCGCCGAGATGACGGTCGGGGGGACGGGCTGATGTTCGAGCTTCTGGATGCCGCCCTCGAGCGCGCCGGCGCGCTCGGCGACGCCGACGTCGAGGTCTACGGCGAGCGCTCCACCTCGCGCCGGGTCAAGGTCTACGGCGGCGAGGTCGAGCAGCTCACGGCGGCGCGTCGCAGCGGGCTCGGCGTGCGCGTCGTGCGCGGCGGAGCCGCGGGCTACGCCTACACCTCCGAGCTCTCGCCCGAGGGCGTCGACATCGTCGTGCGGCGCGCCTTCGAGCACGCCGCCGTCGGCGACCCCGACGAGTTCGTCTCTCTCCCCGACCCCGGCGGCGCGCCGGCCGACG
>DATHSP010000429.1:0-2191 GCA_035464075.1 Thermoleophilia bacterium
CGCGAGGCGGCGGCCGGGGCGGCGGCGCGCGAGTCGGCGGGCGGGGGCACGGCGGCCGCGCGCGCGGCGCCGGAGAGCGCCTCCTGAGGGGGTCTCGCGAGGCCGCTTTCTCGCCCGGGGCGCATTCTGTAGACTACGCGAAACGTTGACCCCGGAGGTTGGCCGCATGACGCGTGAAGAGGTCTTCGAGCACGTCAAGACGATCCTCGTCGAGACCCTCTCGGTCGATGAGGACAAGGTCACGATGGAGGCCCGCTTCCAGGAGGACCTCGAGACCGATTCGCTCGACCTGGTCGAACTGGTGATGACCATGGAGGAGCGCTTCGGCATCAAGATCAGCGACGAAGAGGCCGCCGAGATCAAGACCGTGGGCGACGCCGTCGACTTCGTGATGGCGCGGGCCGACGAGCTGAAGCTCCAGTAACCCGACGGTGCGTGGTGGACGAGGGGACGTCTCCTCGCTGAGGGAGACGCCCCCTCGTCCCCTGCGGGGGACGGTGATGGGCAAGCGCCTGCTCAGCCTGGCCGAGCAGCTCGATGACGCCACGCTCAGGAGGGTGTTCACGCACACCTCCTGGGCGAGCGAACGCGTCGACTCGTACGAGCGTCTCGAGTTCCTCGGCGACAGCGTGCTCAGCCTGGCGGTGACCACCGAGCTCTACCGCCGCTTCCCGGCCTTCAGCGAAGGTCACCTGGCGCGACTGCGCGCCTACGTCGTCAGCCGCGCCACCTGCGCCAAGGTCGCCGCGAAGCTGGGCCTCGGGCGCACGCTGCGCGAGCGTGCCAACGGCATCGCCGAGGGCGAGGCCGCGCAGCTCATGACCAACACCAACGTGCTCGCCGACCTCACCGAGGCGCTCATCGGCGCGCTCTACGTCACCTTCGGCTACGAGGCCGTGAGGCCGGCCGTGGTCGAGGCCTTCAGCGAGCACATCGACTTCGCCGTGCAGAGCTACGTCGACCACAAGACGGAGCTCCAGGAGTACGCGGCGCGCCTCGGCTACGGCGTCGGCTACCGTCTCGTCGCGACCATCGGCCCGCCGCACCACCGCGAGTTCGAGATCGAGGTCGTCATCGACGGTGAGGCCCTCGGCCGCGGTGTCGGCTCGAGCAAGAAGCGCGCCGAGCAGGACGCCGCCGCCGAAGCTCTCGCCGAGCTGCAGGACCGCGAGCGGCGCGGCAAGCGGCGGGCGCGGCTGCGCAGCCGCCGTCCGGAGGGCAAAGCCGGCGCCGACGGCGGGCTCGACGGCGGGATCGACGGCGGGGTCGACGGCGCCGAGCCGGTGGCCGCGGAGACGACGCCGAGGCGCCGGCCCAGCGCCGCGAGGCCCGCGGCCCGAGTCGCAGACGATGCGCCCAGTCCTCTTGCGGACGCCGATTCGCCGAAGCCCCGCGCAGAGACCAAGGCGCCGAAGCCCCCCAGAGAGACCAAGGCACCGAAGCCTCGCTCCACGGGCGGAGCGCCCAAGCCCCGCGCGAGCGCCGCGGACGCGGCGCCGGTGGCCGACGCGGGCCAGGGCGCGACGCGCCGCCCGTCCGGCCGCCGCACGAAGGACCACTAGATGGCGAGGTCGCGCTAGATGTACCTGCGCGCCTTGCGCCTGCGCGGCTTCAAGTCCTTCCCGACCCGCACCGAGCTCCTCTTCGAGCCCGGCGTCGCGGTGATCATCGGGCCCAACGGGAGCGGCAAGAGCAACATCGCCGACGCCGTCCAGTGGGCACTGGGCGAGCAGAGCCCGACCGAGGTGCGCGGGTCCTCGATGCAGGACGTGATCTTCGCCGGCAGCGACGGGCGCCGGGCGAGCGCCGCCGCCGAGGTCGAGCTTGTCTTCGACAACGCCGACGGCGCCCTGCCGCTGCCGACCCCCGAGGTCAGCATCCTGCGCCGCGTGGGCCGAGACGGCGGCTCCCAGTACCTGATCAACCAGAGTCCGTGCCGCCTGACCGACGTGGTCGAGCTGATGGCCGGGGTCGGCCTCGGCAAGGAGCTGCACTCGATCATCGGCCAGGGCAAGGTCGAGTCGTTCCTCGCCGGCAAGCCCGAGGACCGCCGCGACCAGATCGAGGAGGCGGCGGGGCTGGGCGTCTACAAGCGCCGCCGCGAGCGCGCCGAGCTCAAGTTGCGCGAGGTACGCCGTAACCTGGAGCGCGCCGAGATGGTCGAGCGCGAGGTCGGCAGCCAGCTCGCCCC
>DATHSP010000430.1:0-2225 GCA_035464075.1 Thermoleophilia bacterium
TCGCCGGTGCGCTGGGCGCGCTCCCTGGCGAGCAGTGCCATGCCGAGCGCGCCCATGACCCCGTTGTAGGGTGGCACGACGATCTCCTTGCCGAGGATCTGCGAGAAGGCCGCGGCGACCGAGTCGTTGTAGGCGGTGCCGCCCTGGAAGAAGATCCCGTCGCCGACGGTACGCTCGCGCACCAGCCGGTTGAGGTAGTTGTAGGCGATCGAGAAGGCGAGACCGGCGACGAGGTCCTCCTTGCGCGCGCCGCGCTGCTGGAAGGCCATGACGTCGCGCTCCATGAACACCGTGCAGCGCTCGCCGAGGCGGATCGGCGCCGCCGAGGAGAGCGCCAGCTCGGCGAACTCGTCGATGATCTGGATGCCGAGCTTCTCGGCCTGCTCCTCGAGGAACGAGCCCGTGCCGGCGGCGCAGGCCTCGTTCATGGCGAAGTCGACGACGATGCCGTCCTGCAGGGAGATGAACTTCGAGTCCTGGCCGCCGATCTCGAAGATCGTGTCGACCGTGCGGCCGATCTGCCGGGCGATGAAGTCGGCGCCCGTCTTGTGGGCGGTGATCTCGTCGGTCACGATGTCGGCGCCGGTGAGCTCGCCGATCAGCTCGCGCCCGGAGCCCGTCGTGCCGACCCCGCGCAGGCGGATGCGGTCGCCGAGCTCGCCGCGGATCTCGGCGAGGCCCTTGTCGACCACCTCGACGGGGCGCGCGTCGGTCTTGGTGTAGATCTCCTTGAGCACGCGGCCCTGCTCGTCGGCGACGACGAGGTTGGTCGACACCGAGCCGACGTCGATGCCCATGTAGACGTCGACGGGGAGCGTCTCCGGCCACTCGTAAGGCGTCGCCATGTCGCGCAGCAGACGCACGCGCTCCATCGACAGCGGTTCGGCGACCGGGAACTCGGCGGCCGGCAGGCGCTCCTCGTCGAGAGTGACGGCGCCGCGCTCGCGGGCCTCGGCGTGCTCGGCCTCGAGCAGCGCGGCCCCGACGGCACCCATGGAGAAGTGGTACTCGGGCACGACCAGGCCGCCGTCGTCGAAGCCGAAGGCCTCGCGCAGAGCGCGCACGGCCCCCTTGTTGGCGGCGACCCCGCCGATGAACGCCACCGGTGGCTCGACCAGCTTGCCCTTGGTGATGGCGCCCTTGAAGTTGCGGATCACGGCGTCGCAGAGGCCGCGCAGCACCTCGGGCGGCTCGTAGCCCTTCTGCTGGGCGTGGATCATGTCGCTCTTGGCGAAGACGCTGCAGCGCCCGGCGATGCTCGCCGCCTTGCCGGCGCCGAGCACGACGTCGCCGACGTCTTCGATCTCGTAGAGGAGACGGCTCGCCTGCTGGTCCATGAAGGACCCGGTGCCGGCGGCGCAGTCGCCGTTGCTCTGGTAGTCGGCGATGCCGACCGAGCCGCCGTCGCAGGCCGCCTCGAGGCGGATGAACTTGGAGGTCTCGCCGCCCATCTCGAAGACCGTGACGACGTCGGGGTGCAGGGCGGCGACCCCGCGGGTGATGGCCTTGAACTCGTTCTCGAAGTCGGCCTCGAGCGCCTCGCCCACGAGGCGGCCGCCGGAGCCCGTCACGCGCACGCCGGCGATGGCGCCGTCGGGCAGGGCGGGGCGCAGGTCGTCGAGGAGGCGCTGGACGGCCTCGCTCGGGCTCCCCTTGATACGGCGGTAATCGACGACGAGCAGCGGCCGGCCGTCGACCAGGGTGAGCCCGTCGGCCGGCCACTGGAAGAGCGCGGCGTGGTCGCGCAGCAGTCGCTCGTACAGCCCCGCGTCGTCGCCACGGCCCACGAGAGCGGCCTTCAGACTGATGCAGCCGATATCGATACCGAGCCAGGTCATGGGGGTGACATCGAGCCTCCGCGAGGGGTCACTGCCGCCGGCTAGCCTACCCGCCTTCCGCCGCCTCTCGCAACCGCGAAGGCGGACGGTGACGGTCCTGCTTCTCGGCCGGAACCCGGGGTGCGCGGCGACCCGCGGCGGGCGGGGACGAAGACCGCGGCGGGCGGGGACGAAGACCGCGGCGGCCGCGGCCGGAGGGGGAACGGCGGGTCCGCGCCCGGAGGGGAGCGGAGGGTCCGCTCCCGGAAGGTGGCGGAAGGTCGGGGCCCGCGCGGCGCGCATCGTGCACCCCCACGGCAGTGCGACGTCATCCCCCCCTCCCCATCGTCGACCTTCGCGGCCGGGCGGCGCGGCCGTAGCATCGGCGGCGCGCCGGCCGGCCGCATC
>DATHSP010000431.1:0-15554 GCA_035464075.1 Thermoleophilia bacterium
GAAGCCCTCGAGCGGCCGGTAGTCCATGCGGTTCCAGACGCCGGGGCTCGAGAGGGGCTGGTCGGCGTAGATCTCGGCCGCGTAGGCGGCGTTGAAGCGCCAGAAGTCGATGAGCTCGCAGGCGGCGTCGATCTCGGCCTGATGGGCGGTCTTCGACTGCCCGAGCATGGTCGCGGCGTTAAGCGTGTGGCGCCAGGGCCCCGCGAGCAGCTCGGCGGCGCGCAGGAAGACGGCGAGGCGGTCCTCCCACGGGGTCCGGCTCCAGTCGTGCCACGCCTCACGCGAGGCGGCGACGGCGGCCTCGACCTCGGCGGCGCCGCCCATGTGCACGTCGGCCAGCACGTGCCCGTGGTCGTGGGGCACGATCGCCGGCGCGGTGCGCCCGGTGCGCACTTCACGACCGCCGATGATGCAGGGCACATCGAGTCGCTCGGCGGCCATCGTCGTCAGGCGCGCCGTCAGGGCGGCGCGCTCCGGCGAGCCGGGAGCGAAGCCCAGCACGGGCTCGTTGCGCGGGCTCGGCGGAGCGGAGAGAGCATCGTTCACGGACCTTCGCCTCCTCGTCGGTGGTCGGCCAGGGCGCACGCCGCGCGTGCGGTGTCGCGGATCACGTCGCGGGCCACGTACCCCGCGATCTGCGGGTTCTCGCGCAGCCGGCGTTGCGCATAGGCGAACGAATCGACCCCGAAGGGCACGTAGACGCGCACCCGGTGATCGCGCGCCAGCAGGCGGGCGAGGTCGGCGCGCACGCCGAGCAGGGTCTGGAACTCGAACCTCTCCGGGCCGGCCCCGGCCTCGGCGAGAGCATCGAGGGCGTCGACCACCAACGCCTCGTCGTGCGTCGCCAGCGCGACGTGGCTGCCGCCGCGCAACAGACGCCGAAGTACCACGGCGAAGCTGCGCCGGATCGCCTCCCCGTCCTGCAGGCCGACCGTCGGCGGCTCGAGGTAGATACCCTTGCAGAGCCGCACGCTCGGCGCCAGCGGCGACAAGGCCTCGACGTCGGCCGGCGTGCGCCAGAGACGGGCCTGCAGTACGACGCCGACGCGCTCGTGCCCGGCGGCGCGCAGCCGACGGTACAGCGTGAGCGTGTCGTCTGTCATCGAGGAGTCCTCCATGTCGAGACGCACGAAGCTGCCCAACTCCTCGGCACGGCGGACGATGCGCTCGACGCCCTCGCCGGCGACGTCGAGCCCGAGGCCGTAGCCTAACCCGCTGAGCTTGACGCTGAGGTGGCTCTCGAGCCCCCGCCGCTCGAGCGCGTCGAGAGTCTCGACGTAGGCGTCGGCGGCGGCGCTCGCCGCGACCCGGTCGGCGACGTGCTCGCCGAGGATATCGAGCGTAGCCTCGAGGCCCTCCGCGCGCAACGCGGCGACGGTGCGCAGCGCGTCGTCGAGGGTGGTCCCGGCGACGTACGGCGCGCCGAGACGGCGGACGATGGGGTCGGGCACGAACGGTACGGCCGCCGAGACCAGACGGTCGAAGACCCCGGTCTGTCGGGCCCCGTTCACGCGCAAGGCCACCGCACGGATCGGCACATCTCACTCCCCCTCGTCACACCTGCCTCCCACGCCCCGACGTCGACCCGCGCGGCCACCGCCTGCGCCACAGGCGACCGTGGCGCGACTCGCGCAGGTCTCTTCATATGATAGCGGCTCGGAACGCATGCCTGCTCTCTGGGTGCACCCTCCGCGGGCGACCGCGCCGCGCGGTTCGGCGACCGCCCGCTACACACCGCGGCAGCCACGGGCACCCCCCTCAGAAGGGATGCACCCGTGGTGCTCCGCGGTGACCCATCCGCGCCGACGAGAAGCTCGCTCAGGGCTGCGGCAGGCCGAGCCCCTCGAGGAAGGCCGCGAGCTCCGCCGGCAGCGGGCTCGCGAAGCGGAGCTCGCGGCCGTCGTCCGGGTGCGCGAAGCGCAGCTCGGCGGCGTGCAGGAAGTGCCGTGTGAGCCCCTCGGGGACCGGACGCCGGCCGTACGTCGCGTCGCCGGCGACCGGGTGCCCCAGGGCGGCGAAGTGGACGCGGATCTGGTGCGTGCGCCCGGTCTCGAGGCGCACACGGGCCAGCGTGTACCCGGCGTCCCGGGCGAGCACGGTGAAGTGTGTGACCGCCGGCCGCGCGCGGACGCTGTGCACGGCCATCCGGCGGCGGTCGCGCAGGTGCCGGCCGATGGGGGCGTCGATCGTCCCCTCGTCCTGGGCGAGAGCGCCGCAGAGCAGCGCCAGATAGGTGCGTGAGATACGCCGCGCGCTCATCGCCGCCACGAGACGCCGGTAGGGCTCCTCCCCGCGAGCCACGATGAGCAGGCCCGACGTCTCGCGGTCGAGGCGGTGGATGACCCCGGGGCGCCGCCCGTGCCCCCCGGCGATCCCGCGGTCGAGCAGCGCCTGCACCAGCGTGCCGCGCTCGTGGCCCGGTGCGGGGTGCACCACCATGCCCGCCGGCTTGTCGACGACGAGCAGCCAGTCGTCCTCATAGACGATGGGCACGCCGATGGCCTCGGCGACGAGCTCGGAGGGCTCCGCCGGCGGCCTCTCCCAGGTCACGGTCTCCCCCGCCCGCAGCGTGTGACCCTTGTCGACGGCCGCGTCGTCGACGCGCACGCGGCCCTCGGCGATCAGGCGCTGGGCGGCGGCGCGCGACGCGCCGAGCCGTTCGGCGAGGGCGGCGTCGATGCGCCGCCCGGCGTCGCCGGGTGCGACCTCCCAGCGCCCGCGTTCAGGCGCGCGCGCCACGCAGGGCCGCCAGGAAGACCACGCCGACGCCGGCGACGATGAACGCGTCGGCGAGGTTGAACGCCGGCCACCAGGGCGTGTCGAGGAAGTCCAGCACGGCGCCGTCGAAGCGCAGCCGGTCGACGAGGTTGCCGGCCGCCCCGCCGAGGATCAGGGCCAGCCCGACCCGATAGCGGCCCGGCGCCAGCAGCATGGCGACGGTCAGGCAGACGACGAGGACCGCGACTCCCGCGACCAGCAGGCCGCCCAGGTCGCGCAGACGGCCGAACGAGACGCCCGTGTTGTAGACGAGGACGATCTGCGCGCCGCCGACCAGGTCGTAGGGCAGCCCGTCGGCGCCGCGCACCAGCCACTTCGCGAGCTGGTCGACGGCCAGTACCGCCAAGGCGATCAGCCCGGCGGCGGCCCTGCTCTCAGGAAGAGCCACGCCGGCGCGGCGTATCCAACTCCTGGAGCTTCGTGTGCCCCATGGGGCACGCCGGCACCTTCACCTTGCCGGAGCGCCCGCCGTCGTTCTGCACGATCGCCAGCGGGTAGGTCGCCTTGCAGCGCTTGCAGTAGGCGAGTTTCGCCATGCCGTCTCCCTTACTGTAGGCCGAGGCGCTGTCGCGCCCCGGCTTCATCCAGATCCTCGACCTCGACGAGCTTGCGTCGCCCGCCCTCACCGTGGCACAGGCGCACCGCGGCCGGGGCCACTTCGAGGCGCCGCGCCAGGAACCGCACCAGGGCACGATTGGCGGCCCCTTCGCGGGCCGGCGCCCGCAGCCGCACCTTCAGGCGCCCGCCGGCGACGCCCACGACACTGTCGTCGGCCGCCCCCGGCACCACCCACAGGGCGAGGGTCACGCCCCGGCGGCTGCGCCGCACGGGGCCGGTCTCACCACTTGAATTCGTCGTCGGAGACCCCGGCGTCGACGTCGACCACGAGGTCACGCTCGTCCGGGCGCGCGCCGCCGGACGGCGCACCGCCAGAGCTGCCCTTGTCGGACGCGGGCGGCGGAGCCGTCTGCGGCTCGGCTCCGCCGGCCTCCGGTCGAGACGCGCCAGGCTCCTTCCGCGGCACCACGGAGGTCATCGCCTCGAGGTCGCCGGAGCCGGGGCCGAAACGCGGCACCTTCCTCGTCCCGGGATCCGGTCGCCGCTGGGACGGCTGGGCCGGATCGGCCGGGCGCGGCTCCGGCGCTCGCTCGGGAGGCGCGGGCGTCGTTTGTGCCGGCGCGGCGGCCTGAGCGGGCGAGCCGGCAGGTGCCGGCGCGGCGGCCCGCGCCGGAGGCGCCGGCGCCACGACCGTCTCCTCGCGGGCGATGGCCTCCTTGATGGCCTCCGCCTTCTGGTTGAGGTCGTTCTGCGGCGGCGGCGCGACCGGCGGCGCCTGCTCGACCTGCTTGAGGAACCCCTCGAGCAGCTGGCGGAAGCGGATGCGGAACTCCTCCTCGACGCCGCGCAGCTTGGTCAGCGAGCCCTCGATACGCTGCTTGTCGGCGTAGCTCTCGTTGACCATCTGCCGCGCCTTGAGCTCGGCGTCGCGCAGGATGAGCTGGCCTTCCTTGGTGGCGTTCTGCTTGAGCTCCTCGGCGCTCTGCTGGGCGGAGACCAGCGTCTTCTGCAGGGTCTCCTCGATGCGCCGGTAACGAGTCACCTGCTCCTCGAGGTTCTCGATGCGCTCGCCGTGGTCGATGTTCTCCTTGAACAGGCGCTCGAACTCGTCGGCGATCTGGTCGAGGAACTCGTCGACCTCCTCGTCGACGTAGCCGCGCATGCCGCGCTTGAACTCCTTGTGGCGGATGTCGAGCGGTGTCAGCTTCATGCGGTACTCCTTTGCCCGCGCGGACGACGCGAGGGACGCGCTCAGCGTTCTCTTCTCATCTTATTGTGCCGCGACGACGCGGATTCCTGCGCGTGCGCCGTCACTCGCCGGTCCACGCCCGCGAGAGGCGAGGCCGGCCGGCGTGGACCCGGGCTCAGAACTGGTTGAAGAAGCCCTTCTCGATGAGCCGCGCCTTCTCCTCGGCGGAGACCTCGACGTTGCGCGGCGTGAGCAGGAAGATCTTGTCGCCCACGCGCTGCATGCCGCCGTCGAGGGCGTAGGTGAGGCCGCTGCAGAAGTCGATGAGGCGCTTGGCGAGCTCGGTGTCGGAGCCCTGCAGGTTGATGATCACCGGCACGTCGATCTTGAACTTGTCGGCGATCTGCTGGGCGTCGTTGAAGTTCTTGGGGATGACGAGGTGGACCTCGACGCGCGGCGGGCGCACGCTCTCGACGGCGCGCACCGGCGCGGCGGCACGGCGCGGCGGCTCGTCCGAGAAGATCTCGTCGTAGTCGTTGCGCCGGGAGCTGCCCAGCTTGCGCACGTTGGGGCGGTCCTGGTACGAGCGCTCGAGCTCCTCGTACGGGGCGAGCGTCTCGTCCTCGTCGTACTCCTCGTCCTCGTCGGCGAGTCCGAAGTACACGGCGACCTTGTGCCAGGAATCTCCGAGGCCCATTCAGTCCCTCCCTGCCGCTCTCTAGAAGAGCACGCTCCCGACGCGCACGATGGTCGCGCCCTCGAGCACTGCCGCCTCGTAGTCGGCGCTCGTTCCCATCGAGAGTCGGGCGAAAGTATATCGGCCGCGCCAGTCCTTCGAAAGCCGTTCGGCCAGCGCGCGCGTGCGGGCGAAGTAAGGACGCGCCTCCTCGGGGTCGTCGGAGAGGGGCGGCATGCACATGAGGCCGCCGAAGACGACCTTCTCGAACACGGCGGCCTGCTCGACGAACACGTCCGCCTCGGCGAAGGGCACGCCGCTCTTGCTCTCCTCCCCCCCGACGTTGACCTCGAGCAGGACCTCGACCGGGCCGGCGGCGCGCGCCTCGAGCTCCTTGACCACGCTCAGGCTCGAGACCGAATGGATCAGACGGACCAGCGGCAGCACGGCCTTGGTCTTGCGACTCTGCAGGTGGCCGATGAAGTCGTAGGTGAAGATGTCGCCGTAGCGCTCGTACTTGGCGGCGAGGTCCTGGGCGCGGTTCTCGCCGATGAGGCGGATGCCGGCCTCGGCGAGCACGCCCAGGTGATCGACGTCGACGTACTTCGTGGCCACGAGGATCTCGACGCCGGCCGGGTCGCGCCCGGCGCGCCGCGCCGCCTCGGCGACCCGGCCCTCGACCTCCTCGAACTTCTCCCGCACGCTGGCGGCGGACCCGCTGTACTGCCTGACCACGTCACTCCTCTTCGACACGCCGGCGGCGCGGACGCCCCGGCCCCGTCAAGATTCGCCGTCCGCGGCCGCGGCCCTGTGTGCGAGCCACGCCGGCGACAGGTGCCGCCCGGTCACGCCTTTGTCGCGACGGTGCGAGAAGAAGCGCCCGTCGCACGAGGTGCAGAGCCGCGTGAGCGTGATCTCGCCGGCGGGCACGCCGGCGGCGCGCAGCTGGCGCGCGGCGCACTCCCAGAGGTCCACGGTCGCGTCCGTCACGACGCCCGGGAACCGGGCGTCGAAGCGCCGCCGCAGCCCGTCGTCGACGGTGAAGCAGCACGGGCCGATGCTGGGGCCGACGACGGCACCGAGCGGGCGGCCGCGGCGCGGGAGCGCCGCGGCCGCGTCCTCGACGATGCCGTCCAGCATGCCCCGCCAGCCGGCGTGCACGGCGGCCACCACGGGGCCCTCCCTCCCGGCCGCGGCGATGACGACCGGCACGCAGTCGGCGTGGCTCACGGCGAGGCCCAGGCCCGGCGCGGCGGTGAGCAGCGCGTCGGTCTCGGCGATCGTCGACGTGAGGTCGCGGGCGCCGCGCCCGGCCTCCGCCTCGCCCACCTCGACGAGGTGCCTGCCGTGCACCTGGGACGGCACCACCCAGCGCTCGACCTCGAGACCGATCGCGGTACCGAGCCGGCGCCGGTTCTCGAGCACCGCCGCCGGGTCGTCCCCAACGGCCAGGCCGAGGTTGAGGGTGGCGTAAGGGCCGGCGGACAGGCCGCCCTCCCGGCTCGGGAAGGCGGCCTCGACGCCGGCCCCTCCCCATCGCAGCCAGCGCAGACCGCCCTCGGCGCGCCACTCGCAGACGAACCCGGTCACGGTGTCACCGCTCCCACAGCCCCGCACCGGCGATGAGCGTCACCGATGCCACGCCTGACCCGTGCGCGACCGTCAGCACCGCGTCCGTGGATTCTACGACCCCCCTCATGTCGGCAGGAAGGTCTCGAAGGCGAAGTCGAGCGCTCTGCCCAGCGTGGCCTCGAAGACCTCCGGCCGCGCGATCAGCAGCACGAGCAGCGCGAGCAGCACCCAGGTGCCGTAGCGGTCGAGCGCGACCCACGCGGGGTACCAGCTCCGGGGCAGGAACCCGCCGAGGACCCGCGAGCCGTCGAGCGGAGGCACGGGGACGAGGTTGATCAGCGCCAGCAGCACGTTGAGCAAGAACACGAGCGCGAGCGCCTCGGCGAGCATCAGCGACATGTCCAGCGTCACCCAGACGAGCCCGGCGGCCACGGCCGCCAGCCCGACGTTCGCGAGGGGGCCCGCGAGGCCCACGAGGAGCATGCCCCGCTGGGGGTCGGCGAAGCGACGCGGATCCACGGGGATCGGCTTCGCCCAGCCGAAGAAGATGCCCGCCTGGGAGACGAAGGTCGCGACGAGGACGAGCGTCCCCATGACGTCGAGGTGGCGGAGCGGGTTGCCGGTCAGGCGCCCGGCGAGGCGCGGGGTCGGGTCGCCCAGCCGGTCGGCGGTGACGCCGTGGGCGAGCTCGTGCGCGGCGAGACTGAGCAGCAGCAGCGGCAGCGTGATGAGGAACTGGACGATCAGGTCCTGGTCGACGGGAGCCTCCTCACAGGAGCCGCCGCGCGGCGGCGAGCTCCTCGTCGCGACCCGCGACGGTGCCGTTGACCTTCAGCCCCAGCACGCTGGCGAGGACCTCCCCCACGCGCGGCCCCCGCGGCAGTCCGAGGGCGAGGAGGTCCTCGCCGCCGATCTCGAGCCGCACGTGGCGGGTGACGTCCAGGTAGTGCCCGACCCGCGAGGGCGCGGCGGCACTCTCGCCGAGCACGATCGCCAGCACCGCGGCCTCGAGCGGTTCGTGCCGCAGGAGCTCGGCGAGCTCGGCCTCGCCCGGGCCCGAGGCCAGGCGCCGCACGACCCGCCGCGCCACGAGGTGCCCGCGCTCGAGCACGTCGGCGTCGCGGCGCCTGACACGCATGCGTCGCGCCCAGGCCGCGATCTCCTCGGGCTCGAGCTCGAGCAGCAGCGACAGCAGCCGCAGGCGCCAGCGCGGCAGCTCGCGCTCGAGGTGGTGCCGGCGCAGGACCTCGTCGCCGCGGCGCACGAGGGCGCGCTCCCGCGCCCCGGCACGGAAGCGTGCGTGCACCGCCTCCTCGAGACCGAGGTCCTCGAGCCGCTCGAGCGCGAACTCGACCTTCTCCTCGTCGAGCAGGGCCACGAGCTCGTCGCGCAGGCGCGCCGAGGAGAGGTCGCCGATCAGGTCCATGCCGGCGCAGGCCCGTGCCAGGCCGAGTGTGTGCTCGTCCATGCGCAGACCGTAGCGGGTCTCGTAGCGCAGAGCGCGCAGGATCCGCGTCGGGTCCTCGATGAAGCTCAGGTTGTGCAGCACGACGATACGCTTGGCCTGCAGGTCGCTGAGACCGCCGAACGGGTCGAGGAGGGCACCGAAGAGGTCGGGCTGCAGGGCGACCGCCATCGCGTTGATGGTGAAGTCGCGCCGCGCGAGGTCGCTGCGGATGCCGGCGTGCTCGACCTTGGGCAGGGCGGCCGGGTACTCGTACGACTCGGAGCGCGTCGAGGCGACGTCGACGTGTGGCGCCCGCCGTGACGTGACCACGACCGCGGTCCCGAACTTGCGGTGGGCGCGCACGTGGCCGCGCAGCCGGGCGGCCAGCGCCTCGGCGAAGGCGATGCCGTCGCCCTCGACGGCGAGGTCGATGTCGAAGCTCCTCTCGCCGAGCAGGAGGTCGCGCACCGCGCCGCCGACGAGGTAGACGCCGCGCACGTCGCCGGCCAGGGCCTGCACGTGGGCGAAGAGCTCGTCGAGGCCGAGCTCGGCGAGCCGGCCGGCGACGTTGCCGGCGACTTCGGGCGCGGGCTCGGCCGGGGCCACCTGCTCGCGCGCGAAGAGGCGCCGCGAGACGATGCCCAGCACGTCCGCCTCGCGCGGCGGGCGCGGCGCCCCGTCGCCGACCACGGCCGCCCACCCGAGCCCGCCGTCGACGATGGCCTCCGCGGCGCGCTCGATCGCGCTCGCGGCCGCGACCGCGGGCAGGCGCGCCGTCATCACCGCCTTGACCGGCGCATGCCCAAGCCCGTGGCCGAGGGCGCGCTCGAGGTCGACGAGCCCGACACTGCCGGCGACCACACCGTCCTGCGTGACCGCCAGGCCGTCGAGGCCCTGGCGCCGGCAGGCGATCAGCGCGTCGTCGACGCTCGACGCGACGTCGACCGCCGGCAGGCCCGGGGTCATGACCTCGGCGGCGCTCGGCGCCGGCGTCACGGCGCCCGGCAGGGCGGCGAGCACCGCCGCTCGCGCCGCCGCCAGCGACTGGTCCTTGAGCACCGCCGACGAGGCGGCGCTGTGCCCGCCCCCGCCGAGCGGCGCGAGCAAGGCGGCCACGTCGACTCCCCCGCCGCGGCTGCGCGCCGTCGCGAAGACGCGCTGTTCCATCTCGACGAGGAGCACGAAGGCGTCGCAGGCCGTGAGGTCCATGACGCGGTGGGCGACCACGCTGACGCCCTCGACGTAGTCGTCGCGCGCCACGGCGGCGAGCAGCACGCGCCGGCCGCCGGCCTCGTGCTCCTCGGCCTCCTCGAGCGCGGCGGCCAGGGTGCTTCGCTGCCCCGGGGTGAGCGCGTTCGTGAGCCAGCGCTCGATCAGTACAGGGTCGGCGCCGTGGCGCATGCAGAAGGCGAGCGCCTCGGCGTCGTGCTCGGTCGTGGTCGAGAACGTGAGCGACCCCGTGTCCTCGTGGATGCCGATGGCGAAGAGGCTCGCCTCGAACGGTGTGACCGGGATGCCGCGCTCGGCGACGATGCGCAGCAGCAGAGTCACGATCGAGCCGTCGTCGGAGGTGACGAGATGCTCGTCGCTCAGGTACGGCGGCCGCTCCTCGCCGTGATGGTCGAAGGCGACGACCTGGACGCCGTCGCGCCCGCAGAGCCGCCCGAGGTCGCCGATGCGGTTGGCGTGGGTGGTGTCGACCAGGACCAGGCGCTCGACCTCCTCGAGGTCGAGCTCGACCGGGTCGACCGCCGGCACGAGGTCGGCGTAGAGCGCCTGGAACTCGCGGACGTTGCGGTTGACGGCGCCGCCGAGGCAGATGTGCGCCTCCGGGTACAGCTTGCGCGCGGCGACCATGCCGGCGAAGCCGTCGAAGTCGGTGTTGCTGTGCGTGGCGATGAGCTCACGGGGTCGCATGGCCCCAGTATAGAGGCAGGCGGGGCGGCCGCCGACGCCGGCGGCCGCGGGCGCCGTCACGCCTTGAGCAGCCAGCCCAGCTCGGCGCCGAAGGCCTCGCGCATCGCCGCGCGCAGCGGCCCGTGCTCGGGGACCGCGAGATCGGGGTCGGCCTCGAGCAGGCGCTCGGCCAGGCCGCGGGCACGCACGAGCGCCTCGCGGTCGCGCGCCAGACGGGCGAGGCGCAGGTCGCCGGCGCCCGCCTGGCGCGCTCCCATGAGCTGGCCCTCGCCGCGCAACTCGAGGTCGCGCTCGGCGAGCTCGAAGCCGTCGGTCGTGTCGAGGAGGGCCGAGAGCCGCGCCTGCCCGCCGGGCGTGTCGCTGCTCGAGAAGAGCAGGCAGTAGGAGCGTGCGCTCCCGCGCCCTACGCGACCGCGCAGCTGGTGCAGCTGGGCGAGGCCGAAGCGCTCGGCCCCCTCGACCATCATGACGCTCGCGTTGGGCACGTCGATGCCGACCTCGATGAGGCTGGTCGCGACGAGCACGTCGACCTCGCCGGCCGTGAAGGCCTCCATCACCGCCTCACGCTCGGCCGGCTTCATCTGCCCGTGCACGACGGCGACCCGGTAGCGTGCGAACTCGCCCGCGGCGAGGCGCTCGGCCTCGGCGATCGCCGTCGCCGCCTCGATCGACTCCGATTCGTCGATGGCCGGGCAGACGACGTAGGCCTGCCGGCCCTTATCGAGCTGGCGGGCGACGAAGGCATAGCCTTCCGCCCGCTTCGCCTCGTCGACGAGCCGCGTCGTCACCGGCTGGCGCCCCGCCGGGACGCCGGCGATCGTCGTCACGTCGAGGTCGCCGTACACGGTCAGCGCGAGGGTCCGCGGGATCGGCGTCGCCGTCATGTGCAGCACGTGCGGCGCGAGGCCGTCACGCTCGCCGCGCCGCACCAGCTCGTCGCGCTGGCGCACGCCGAAGCGGTGCTGTTCGTCGACCACGAGCACGCCGAGCGCCGGGAAGACGACGTCCTCGGTGAGCAGCGCGTGCGTGCCGATGACGAGCCGCGGCCCGCCGGCGGCGAGGCGCGCCAGCGCCTCGCGGCGCTCGCGCGCCCCGAGCGCCGCCGTCAGCACCTCCAGCGGCACGGCGTCGCCGCAGAGCCGGGCCGCGGTGTGGGCGTGCTGCAGGGCGAGCGTCTCGGTCGGCGCCATGAGCGCGCCCTGCAGGCCGGCCTCGGCGGCACGCAGCAGGCAGTACAGCGCGACCACCGTCTTGCCCGAGCCTACGTCGCCTTGGAGAAGACGTCGCATCGGCTGCGCGCGGCCGAGGTCGCGGTCGATCTCCTCGAGGGCGGCCTGCTGGTGCCCGGTCAGCTCGAAGGGCAGGCCGGCGACGAAGCCGGTGCTCAGCGCGTCCGCCGCCGGCAGCGGCCGCGCCCGGACCCGGAGCTGCTGCTCGCGCTTGTGCGCCAGCAGACCGAGCTGCATGAGGAGCAACTCTTCGAGCACGAGGCGCTCGCGGGCGAGCTCGGCCTCCTCGAGCCCGGCCGGCAGGTGCGCGGCCAGCGTGGCCTCACGGTGCGAGGGCAGGCCCTCGGCGACGCGCAGGGCGGCGGGCAGCGGGTCGCGCAGGCGTCGCATCACCGGCACGGCCCGCCGCACCAACGAGCGCAGGAGCCGTGCCGAGACCTGCTCGCTCGCCGGGTAGACGGCGACGACGCCCTCCGTGTGGACGCCCTCCCCCTCGTCCTGCTCGAGGATCTCGTGGCTGCGGACGACGAACTGCGGGCGCCCGCCGAGAGGCCGGTAGGTGCCGCGCAGGCTCAGCTGCGCACCCTCGGTGAGGACCCGGGTGAGGTACCCCTGGTTGAACCACACGGCCTCGACGGCGCCGGTGGCGTCGCGCACGAGCGCCTTCACCACGCGCACCTTGCGGCGCGCCGTACGGTCGGCGCGCACGCGCTCGACGACGCCGCGCACCGTCGCCTCCTCGTCGATGCGCAGCTCGCGGATCTGCTTGCGCTGGCGGAAGTCGTCGTAGCGCCGCGGGTAGTGGCGCACGAGGTCGCCGACGGTCACCAGCCCGAACCCCTCGAGGCGGCGGGCGACCGTCGGGGTGACGCCCTCCAATGAGGAGAGCGGCGCGGCGAGAGCGGACGGGTCAAGGGAGAGCCTCGGGGCGGGCGGCCGGTCTTCGTACCGGCCGCCCCCGAAGCGCAGCGGGAGTGTCTCCCCGGTCACTCGACGATCAGTGCAAAGGCGGTCGTGCCGGGGCCGATGTGGGTGCCGACGACCGCCCCGACGCGGCCGCGGAAGTGGAAGTGCGCCTTGGGGCGTGCGCGCTTGATCATCTCGTCGACGAGGGTGATCTCGTCCGGGTTGAGCGCGTCGATCAGACAGTAGTGCAGCTCGTCGTCGGGCGCGCTGTGCTCGTCGAGGAAACGCTCCATGGCGGCGAACGCCTTCTTCTGGCCGCGGACCTTGGCGTAGGGTGTGAGCTCGCCGTCGACGCAGCAGATGAGCGGCTTGATGTCGAACACGCCGCCGACCAGTGAGGCGGCCCTGCCGATGCGCCCGCCGCGGCGCAGGTACTCGAGGGTCGCGGCGTGGACGAGGAGCTGGCTGCGGGCGGCGAAGCGCTCGATGTAGGAGCGCGCCTCGCTGATCGTGCAGCCGGGCTCGAGACGGGCGCGCAGGCGCTCGGCGCACATCGCCATCGGCGCCGACACCGTCTTGAGGTCGTAGGCCTCGACACCGTCGAAGCCGGCGGCGGCGCGCTCGGCGGCCTGGAAGGTGCCGCTCATCTTGCGCGAGATGTGCAGCGAGAACACGTGCTCGTAGCGCTGCCGCGCCTCCTCGAAGGCGGCGGCGAACTCGGCGTCGGTCGGCTGCGAAGTCGTCGGCAGCACCTCGGACTTCTCCAGCTTGGCGAAGAACTCGTCGTGCCCGAGGTCGACGCCGTCGCGGAAGCCCTCGTCGCCGAAGTGCACGCGCAAGGGCACCATGTAGAGGCCGTCGCGCTCGAAGAAGCCCTCGGGCGCGTCGCAGGTCGAGTCGAGCACTATTGCCGTGTTGTCGAGTGTGAGGAGAGGTTCGCTCATTCGGCACTCACCAGGATCGGGTACAGGGGCTGTCCACCGTCGTACACGTGCAACTCGAGGTCGGGGGCGACCTGGGTGGCGAGTTCGCCGAGCCGTACAGGCGTCGTGCCCGACCCGTTGAGCGAAGTGAGGACCGTGAGCTGCTCGGCGCCGTTGGCCGCGAGGGCCTCGAGCACGCGCCCGAAGACCTCGTCGACGGCATCGCCGGCCGCCACGAGCGTGCCGTCGACGATGCCGATGGCCTGGCCCTCGCGCACCTCGACACCGTCGACCTCGGAGTCGCGCACGGCGTAGGTGATCTCGGCGCTCTGGATGCCGTCGATCGCCTCCTCCATGAGGCGCGCGTTGTCGACCGCGTCGCGCTCGGGCTCGAAGGCCACCATGGCGGCGAGCCCGGCCGGGATCGAACTCGAGGGGATGACGGCGATGTGGCGCGCGCTCATGCCCGCCGCCTGCTCGGCCGTGAGGATGACGTTGCCGTTGTTGGGCAGGATCACGACCTCGTCTCTCCCCAACGCCTCGACGGCCTCGAGGAGCTGGGCGGCGCTCGGGTTCATGGACTGACCGCCGTCGACGATCGCGCCGCAACCGAGCTCGCGGAAGAGCTGCTTGTTGCCCTCGCCGGCGACCACGGCGACGACGACGGTCGCCGCATCGTCGCCCGCGGCGTCGTGGCGCAGGCGCTCGTCGCGGGCCCGCGTCTGCTCGTGCATGTCGTTGATATCGATCTCGCCCAGGGCGCCCAAGGCGACCGCCTGCGACAGCACGACGCCGGGATCGTCGACGTGCACGTGCACCTTCATCATGCGCTCGTCGCCGACCACGAGGGCGCTGTCGCCGAGCGGGGCGAGGAAGGCCTCGAAGGCGGCCGCGTCGAGCCCCTCGCCGCGGACGAGGAAGCTCGTGCAGTACCGGTACTGTGACAACTCGCTCTCGGTCTCGAGGGCGAGACCCGCCGACGTGACCGCCACCGGACGGCCGCGGCGCGGGCGCGTGGAGACCCCACCGCCGCGCAGCAGCTCCTCGATGCCGGTGGCAAGACCGCGGAAGAGCACGAGCAGCCCGTACCCCCCGGCGTCGACGACGCCCGCCTTCTGCAGCGCCGCGAGCTGGCTCGTCGTACGCTCGACGGCGCTGCTGCCCGCCTCGTCGACCGCGGCCAGCAGAGTCTCGAGGCCCAAGCTGTCGGGCAGCGCCTGGGCGGCGATCGCCATCTCGCGCATCACGGTGAGCATGGTGCCCTCGACCGGCTCCTTGACGGCGCGATACGCGGCCGCCTGGCCGGCGTCGAGCGCCTCCTTGACGACCCGGACGTCGAGGCTGCCCGACGTGCCCCAGACCTCGCACACGCCGCGCACGACCTGGGAGAGGATGACGCCCGAGTTGCCGCGCGCGCCCATGAGCGAACCCTTCGTGACCGCCGCGGCCACCTCGGGGATGCCCTCGGCGTCACTCTGCTCGAGCTCGTCGAGCACGGCGCGCACGGTCAGCGCCAGGTTGGTGCCCGTGTCGCCGTCGGGGACCGGGTACACGTTGAGGTCGTTGATGAGCTGGCGCTCGGCCTCGACGGCGGCGAGCGCGGCCTCGATCGCGGCGATGGCGATGGCGCGGACCATCAGTCCTCGAGGTCCTCGACCCGTACGTTGATCTCGTCCACCGGCACGCCGGCGACGCCCTCGACCTGGTAGCGCACCTGCTCCTGGAGGTTGGCCGTGACCTGGGCGAGGTTGACCCCCCGCTCCATGGCCACGTGGAGCTCGATGCTGACGGCTTCGCCCTCGACCTCGACCTCGACCCCCTCGGTGAGCGAGCCCTTGAGGAAGCGGGCGAGGCGCCGCATCGGCGACGACTCCATGCGCACCACGCCGTAGGTGGTGCGCGCCGCGGCGCCGGCCAGCTTGGCCACGACCACGGGGGCGACGACGACCTCGCCGGGAGGCCCCGGGGTCTCGATCGGCAGTGTCAGGTCGCCGCTCGCCATGGCGCGTAGTCTACAGGCTCCCGGCCCGCAAGTGTTGGACGACGGCCATGTGCTTGTCGGACCCGGTCACCGCTCCCCCCAACGAGAAGGCGTCGGGAGCTTGCGTTTGCGTCCCGACGTCCGCGTGTAGCATAATTTCGCGCCTGCCCGCTATCAAGCCGAGGGATACCCCATGTCCAAAGTCTGTCTCACTTGTGGCAAAGCGCCCGTCGTGGGCAACAGCCGCAGCCACTCGAACCGCGCCACCAAGCGCCTCTTCCAGCCCAACCTGCAGCGCGTCCGCGTGCTCGTCGACGGGCGCCCGCAGATGGCCTACGTCTGCGCCCGCTGCCTCAAGTCGGGGCGCGTCCGCAAGGC
>DATHSP010000432.1:0-9638 GCA_035464075.1 Thermoleophilia bacterium
GAGGCGCCGGTGAGCGCCCGCGTCCTCCTCGACGCCAACGGCTCCTTCGCCGGCACCTTCGGGCTCATGGCCGAGGACCGGGCGATGCTCGCCGGGATCCTCGGGCTGCTGCCCGACGACGAGCGCCTCTTCGGCGCCGTCGAGCTCGCCGCCGCGCGCGGTGTGGCGTCGTCGTTCGAGTTCGGCGACCTCGTCGAGAGCACGCACCCGAACGCCGTGAAGTTCGTTCTCACCGGCGCGGGCGGCCGCGTCGCCGAGCTCGTCGGCGCGTCGCTCGGCGGCGGCGTGGTGGAAACGGCGGTGGTGGACGGCTTCGCCCTGCGCCTGCGGGGCGAGAGTCACACCCTGCTGGTGTTCGACCCGGCGGAGCGCCTGGACGAGAGCGCACTGTGCCGTTTGCGCGAGGTGCTGCCGCCGCCGGTCGACGAGCGACGTGTGCGAGCGGCAGGCAGGGGCGTGCTGCACGTCGTCGCGCTCGGCGACATGCCCGACCTGGCCACCGCCCGGGAGGCCCTCGTCGGCGGCAGCGGTGTCCGCGGTGACTGCGGCGGCGCGCCGGACGGCTCCGCCGCCGCCGACCGCTCGAGCACCATCCGCGACGGCGTCCGCCTCGCGCTCCTGCGGCCGGTCGTGCCCGTCGTGACGCCCGCCGACCGCGGTGCCCAGCTCTTCGGCACGATGACCCGCTGGCGAGAGCTGGCCGAGGAGGCCGGCGAGCCGCTCTGGGAGGTGGCCGTGCGGTACGAGATGGCCGCCTCGCGCTGGCCTCGCCGGCGCGTGGTCGAGCACATGCGGGGCCTCGCCCGCCTCATGCGCCGCCAGACGACCGCCGCCTACGACGACGGCGCCGTGGTCCCCTCGAGCCCCTTCAAGCCCGAATTCACAGCGCGTTGGGCCGCGCACGAGAGCTCGCACCGCCGAGTGAGCGATGACCTCATGGCGGCGACCATCCGCGCCGCCTACGGCGCGGGGGCCGGTATCCCCGGCGTGCTCGCCGTCCCCGGCCCGATGGGCGGCGGCGGGGGCTACGTCTACGCCGCCCTGGCCGCCGTGCGCGACGACCGCGGGCTCGACGAGGAGGCGCTCGTGCGCGGCCTCTTCGTAGCCGCCGGCGTCGGCGCCATCGCCTACACGCGCAGTTCGCCGACCGGCGAGGTGATCGGCTGCACTGGCGAGGCCGGCGTCTGCGGGGCGATGGCCGCGGCGGCGATCGCCGAGATGGTCGGCGGTGCGGCACAGCAGGTCGAGGACGCGGCCTCCCTCGTGCTGCAGGCCTTCACCGGTATGCCCTGCGACCCGATGCCGGGCGGGCTCTGTCAGCCCTGCCGCAGCCGCGTCCTCGCCGCGACCTGCACGGCCCACGTGTTCGCCGATCTCGCGCTCGCCGGCCACGAGGCGGTCCTCCCGTTCCACGAGGCGCTCGACGTCGCCGACGGCGTGGGCCGCGCCCTCCCGCCGGAGCTGCTCTGCACCTCGGAGGGCGGCGCCTGCGCCGCCCCTGCGGCTCGGCGCCGCCGCGAGGAGTTCGCGCGCTGGATCGAGGAGACGGCGCCCGAGGACCGGCCGCCCGGCAACCTGATCTGAATCGGGCCCGCGATGTGCGGCGAGCGCCGCGGGGCCACGGGTTCGGCCGTCAGACCATCAGGCCGTCAGGCCTCTCGAAGAGCCTCTCCGGGGTATGCCCGCGGTAGCGGCTTGCGCGCCGGCTCAGGAAGCGGTCGGCTGGGCGTCCCCGTCGGCGCCCGCAGTGTCAGCAGCCTGCACGACGGCCTTGTCGTGGGCGTCGGGACGATCGGCCAGCTGCGCCGCGAGCAGCTCGTCGGGCGGGATGTGGCACTTGTAGCGGTGCCCGCTCGCCGACTCCTGGAAGGGAGGCTCCTGCTCCTTGCAGATGTCGCCGAGGAGGCGGTGGCAGCGCGTATGGAAGCGGCAGCCGGACGGCGGCTCGGTCAGGCTCGGCATCGTGCCACGGAGGGCGATGCGTTGCCGCGGGCTGTCGAAGTCGAGCTTGGGGATCGAGGAGAGCAGGGCCTCCGTGTACGGGTGGTGCGGCGGGTTGAACACCTCGTTTGCCGCGCCCACCTCGATCAGCTCCGCGAGGTACATGACCCCGATGCGGTCGGAGATGTAGCGCACGACGGCGAGGTCATGACTGATGAAGACGTACGATGCCTGCTCCTTCGTCTGCAGCTCGACGAGCAGGTTGAGGATGCTCGCCTGTACGGAGACGTCGAGCGCCGACGCCGGCTCGTCGCAGATCACGAGCGTGGGGTCTCCGGCGAAGGCGCGGGCGATGGCGATACGCTGCTTCTGGCCGCCCGAGAGCTCGGTCGGCCTCTGGAAGAGGAAGCGCGGCTCGACGCGCACGTCGGCGGAGAGCCTGTCGACCTTGGCGCGCACGGAGCCCGCCTTGCCGCCGCCCAGCTTGCGCACGGCGCGCGTCAGGATCGCGCGGGTGCTCCACGACGGGTTGAGCGTGGAGTCGGGGTTCTGGAAGACCATCTGGATCGCGCGCAGGGCGTCCTGTGATCGGCGCGCGGCCGTGGGCCGCAGGATGCCGTTCTCGAAGGTGATGGTGCCGGCGTCCGGCGCGAGAAGGCCGGTGACGCACTTGGCCAGCGTGGTCTTGCCGCTGCCCGACTCGCCGACGAGGCCGAAGGTCTCGCCTTTGCGGAGCTTGAGCGAGACGTCGGCGACGGCAGTGAGCTTCTTCTTGCCGTCCTTGAACGTCCGTCGCACGGTGTCGATCTCGAGCACGTTGCCCTCGGTCGCGCCGCGCGCCTCAAGGCTCGTGGCGAGCACGGGCGTCATGTGCGGCATCTCAGGGACCTCGGGCGAGAAGTAGCAGCGCACGTGCCGCGCGCCCTCCCCGACGGGGTTGCTGTGGTGTGGAGAGTAGGCGGCCGGGTCGGGCGGCCGAGAGGCCGCAGCGGCGGCCGCTTCGGCCCCGAGTCCGCTCGGCCACGCGAGCAGGTCAGGCTCGTGCTGTTTGCAGACCGGCTTGGCCATGGGGCAGCGCGCCGAGTAGACGCAGCCCTCCAGCGGCTCACCGAGCGCCGGCAGCGTGCCGGGGATCGTCTGCAACGCCGCGTCGGTCTTGTTCATGCCGAAGCGCGGCACGCAGCGGAGGAGCCCCATCGTGTAGGGGTGTCGCGGGTCGGTGAAGACGTCGCGCGCCGGGCCCTCTTCGACCAGGCGCCCGGCGTAAAGTACGCCGACGCGTTCGCAGAGACGTGCCACAAGGCCCAGGTTGTGGGTGATCAGCAGGATGGCGGCGTTGATGCGACCGCGCAGCTCCTCGATGAGGTCGAGGATCTCGGCCTCGACCGTCGCGTCGAGCCCCGTGGTCGGCTCGTCGAGGATGAGCAACTGCGGGTTGACGGCGAGGGCCATGGCGATGACGACGCGCTGCTGCTGCCCCCCGGAGAGCTCGAACGGGTAGCGGCGCAAGGTCCCGTCGGGGTCGGGGATGGCGACCCGCCGCAGGCTCTCGCGGGCGTGCTCGAGCGCCTCGGCCTTGGCCATGCCCTCGTGATAGTGGAACACCTCGGCGAGCTGGTCGCCGATGCGCATCGCGGGGCTCAGGGCGGTCGCCGGGTCCTGGTAGACCATCGCGATCTTGCCGCCGCGCCACTTGCGCAGCGCCTCCTCGCTCAGCGTGCTCACGTCCTGCCCGTCGACCGCCACAGTGCCGGCGTCGATGGTGCCGTTGGAGGCGAGGTAGCGCATGGCGGCCATGGCCAGCGTGGTCTTGCCGCAGCCGGACTCGCCGACGAGGCCGTAGGCCTGCCCGCGCTCGATGCTCATGGTGATGCCCTTGAGGACCCGCAGGTCACTCCCGCGACGGTGGAAGGTGACCTCGAGGTCGTGCACGTCGAGCACCGGCGGCGCGACGTCGGCGACGGGCGCGCCGCCGGGGCCGACCGGTGTCTGCTCCACGGTGCTCATCGCGAGAACACCCGGCTGAGACCATCGGTGATGAGGTTGACGCCCACGACCAGGGAGGCGAGCGCGGCCGCGGGGAACATCACCGTCCAAGGGGCGATCTGCAGGAACGTGCGCTGCGTGGCGATGGTGAGGCCCCAGTCGGGCGAGGGCGGCGCGAGGCCGAAGCCGAGGAACGAGAGCGTGGCCGCGGTGAACACCGCGTACCCGAGGCGGATCGTCCCCTCGACGATGATCGGCTCTTTGATGTTGGGCAGGATCTCGCGCGCCATCACGAACCCGGAGCGCTCGCCGCGCAGGCGCGCGGCCATGACGTACTCGCGCTCGCGCTCGCCGATGACCGCGGAGCGGACCGTACGGCTGATCACCGGGGTGAACAGCGCCCCGATGGTGATGATGATGATCGAGACGCCCTTGCCGAGAAGGGTCAGGATGAGGATCGAGGTGATGATGATCGGCAGGGCGAGGAGCACGTCGACGAGACGCATGATGATCTCGTCGGTCAGCCCGCGATAGAAACCGGAGATGAGGCCGATGGTGCTGCCCCACAGCAGGGCGAGCGCCGTGGCCAGAGGAGCGATGATGAGTACCGTGCGCGCTCCGGCCATCGTGCGCGCCAACACGTCGCGCCCGAGGTCGTCGGTGCCGAACCAGTGCGCGGCACTCGGCGCCTGGAGCGAGGCGAACGCATCCTGGGCCGTAGGGCTCTGCGTGAGCGAGGTCGAGAAGAGCGCCATGAAGACCCAGAAGAGCGCGATGACGAGGCCGGTCATGAACGTCGGGCTGCGCAGGAGCGCCTTGACCAGGTAGCGCCGCTGCCGGCGCTGCTCGGCCGCCGCCGCCGCATCGGCCTGGAGTTCCTGACCGTCACCGGCGAGCTCACCGTCGGCCAGCGCCTCGACGAGGTCGGGGTCGGGCTCGCGGAGGTCGGAGGGGCGCACGTCCACCGTCAGCCTCCTATCCGGATCCGCGGGCTGAGGAGCGCCACGACAATGTCGGCGATGAGATTGGAGAGCATGTACAGGATGGCGACCATGAGGACCGAGGCCTCGAGCAGCGGGATGTCGTTGCGTTTCGCCGCGTCGACCATCAGGTTGCCGATGCCGGGATAGGCGAAGAGCACCTCGACGACGACGAGGCCGCCGATGAGCCAGCCCACCTGACTGCCGATCACCGTGACCGTCGGCACCATGGCGTTGCGCAGCACGTGGCCGAAGATGACGCGTCCGCGCGGCAGGCCCTTGAGCACGGCGGTGCGGATGTACGGCATGGCCAGCACCTGCACGGTGCCCACGCGCGCCATGCGCGCGATGTAGCCGAGCTCGAGGAACATCAGCGGGATGGCTGGGAGGATGAGGTAGTAGAACCGGCTGACGAAGGGCGAGCCGGCGGGCGGCATCGCACTCACCGGGAGCCACTTGAGCCACACCGCGAAGACGTACAGGAGCACGACACCGCTGACGAACTCGGGGATCACGGTCATGGACAGGGTGGAGACCGTGATGGTGCGGTCGAGGGCGCTGTCGCGGCGTAAGCCCGCGAACACGCCGAGGGCGATCGATGTAGGGACGATGAGCAGCAGGGCGAAGCCGGCGAGCAGCAGGGAGTTGCCGAGCGCCCGCATGACCAGCGAACGCACGGCCTCCTTGTACAACAGCGACTCGCCCCAGTCGCCGGTGACGAAGCTGCCGGCCCAGTCGATGTACCGCTCGTAGACCGGCCGGTTGGCCCCCAGGCGCTCGTTGAGCAGTTCGACCTGTTCTTGCGTGGCGTAGGGCCCCAGGATGGAGCGCCCCACGTCGCCGGGCAGCACCTCCGCGAGGGCGAAGATGAGCATCGACGCCAGGATCAGCGTCGGCACCATGAGGAGCAGGCGCCGTCCTATGAGGCGCAGCATCCCGGGGACCCTACGTCAGCATGTCTCGGTGGTCGGTCGTCGTCCTTACGCTTCTGCGGTCATGAAGGCCTGGCTCAGGTCGCAGTAGAACGAACCCGGGCCCTGGATGCCGTACACGTTCTTCTTCTGCGTGCGGAGCTGGGTGATGTAGAAGCTCAGGAGGATCGGCGTGTCGTCCTGCTGGATGCTCGACAGCTGGGCCGCGATGTCCGTGCGCGAGGCCTCGTCGGCCGTCGACTGGTACTGGTCGAAGAGGCTCACCCACTCGGGGTTGTTCCAGTGCGACGAGCTCCAGACCGCGTCGGGCAGGAGCATGGCGGCGGCGTAGATGCCGGGCGCCGGACGGCTGCCCCACTCGGTGATCGTCATCGGCGCGTTCAGCCACGGCGTGGTGCCGTAGTAGTCGGCGTCGTCACCGGCGTAGTAGGCCTCGTAGCTCAGCTGCTCGAGCTTGACGTTGATGCCGGCCGGCTTGCACTGCTCCTGGATGAGCTGTGCGTACTGCGGGTTCTCGAGGTACTTGGCGTGGGTCAGCGTGATGTCGAGGCCGTCGGGGTAGCCGGCGTCGGAGAGCAGCTGCTTGGCCATGTCGTAGTCCTGCGCGCGCTCCGCGGGCAAGGCCGGGCTGCCGGCGAACACCGTCGGATCCCAGAACGTGTCGTGGCCGAGGTTGCTGCGCCCGTCGTAGAGGGCCTGGTTGATGGCCTCGCGGTCGAGGCAGTAGGCCACGGCCTGGCGGAGGGCCTTGTTGTCCTTCCACGGCTCGACGTTCATGTTGAACGCCACCTCGCGGATGCCGGTGCCGGGGTAGATGTCGACGCGCAGGTTGGGGTCGCCGAAGAGCGCCTGGGCGCCCTGGAAGACGGTCTGCGGCTGCACGTCGACAGCGCCAGACTGGAGCTGGAGATTCTGGGCCGAGTTGTCCTCGACCATGGTGTACTCCATGCCGTCGAGGTAGGGCAGCTGCCGACCCTCGGCGTCCTTGCCCCAGTAGGTCGGGTTCTTGACGAACACGGCCTTCTGCTTGGTCACGTAGTCCTGGAGCATGAACGGGCCGGTGCCCACCGGGTTCTTGACGATGTCGCCCGTGTAGTTGCGCGACAGGATGGCGGTGTTGTAGTTGCCTGACGACACCATGTACGGGAAGTCGGCGTACGGCTTGTCGAGGGTGAACTCGACGGTGTACTGGTCGACCGCCCGGGCGCCGCCCGGCGAGAGGACGCCGCTCAGCTGGGAGAGGGCACCCGAGCCGTTGTCCGGGTCGAGCACGCGCTCGATGCTGGTGACCACGTCCTCGGCCTCGAAGGGGCTGCCGTCGTTGAAGGTGACACCCTGGCGCAGGTTGAAGGTCCAGACGCTGCCGGTCTCGTCGGGCGTCCAGCTCTCGGCCAGCTTCGGCTTGAGGCCGTTGGTGTTGTCGAGGTCGATCAGGTACTCGAGGAACTGGTACACGAGGACGATGCCGCCCTGGTCGTAGATGGTGACCGGGTCGGGGTCGGTGATCGGCGCCGGGCCGATGAGCTTGATCGTGCCGCCCATGACGGGATCGGGCATGCCGGTGTCGCCGCCGCCGGTCGTCTCCTCTTCGCTCCCGCCGCAGGCGGCCAGCATCTGGCCGGCGACGGTGGCGGAGAGGCCGAACACGGAGGCGCGCACCAGCAGCTGGCGGCGGGTCATATGCCCCTTCTTGCACTGCTCGACGAGGTGCTCGGCGTACTCCCTGCGGTACTGATCGGTGGTCATGTGTGCTCTCCCTTGGCGCGCGCGTGAGCGGCGGTGCGGGCGGTCGCGGCGCCCCACGCCGGCTGCCGCCCCTGACGACACATTTGGGGCACCATACAACCTCCAACGCCGTAGGGCAAGAGAGATTGACCGGTTAGTTAGCAGAATCTTCATTCTACTTCACGTGGGGATTCGGTATGTCGCCAGTCAGTCAGCATGAAATGCTGACACCAGCAACACCAAGCGACAGATATGCGACCCGGGCGCGTCGGCCCGAAAGATAGGACCGTCCAGACCCGGTTACTGGTATGTACCAATGCGGGCTGTGGTACGCTTGCGCCGCCCGGCCGCTAGGAGGCGGGGCGTTGAGTGGGTCGACGGCCCGGGCCGGCTCGGGCGGCGGCGCGCAGGGGGTGGTGTGCTTGGGGAGTGAGCGACGCCGGCCGGCCCGGTCGAGTCCGCTGTACTCGTGGGTCGCGGCGCTGCTGCGCGACGAGATTGAGGCCGGGCGCCTCGACCCTCACTGGTCGGTGCCGTCCGAGCGCGTCCTGAGCGAGCGCTACAAGGTCAGCCGTATGACCGCGAGGCACGCCCTCGAGACTCTGGCGCGTGAGGGTTACGTCTACCGCAGTCCCCGCCGCGGCACGTTCGTCGCCGAGCCCAGGCTGCGCTTCAGCGTCGGCAGCTTCACGCGGGTCATGAGCGATGCCGACAGCACGCCGGGCACGAAGGTGCTGGCGGCCACCACGCTCGACCCCGACCCCGTCATGGCGGCGCTGCTCGGCATCCCGTCCGGCGGCCGCGTTCACCTTCTGCGGCGTCTGCGGACGGCGAAGGGCGAGCCGGTCGCGATCGAGAACATCCATCTGTCGGCGGCTCGCTTCCCCGACCTCCTCGAGCACGATCTCACCGGGTCGCTCTGGGAGCTCCTGCGCGCCCGCTACGACGTCCATCCGGTCAGGGCCGACGCCCGGGTCGTGGCCGTGACCCTCGATCGCTTCGAGGCCGAGGCTTTGGGCGTGGCGCCGGGCAGCGTCGCGATCGTCCTGTCGCGCACGGTCTTCGACACCGACGACGGCGTCGTGGAGCTGGCCCGTGACGTTTATCGCGGCGACCGCGCGGAGTTCTCCGTGTCCGCGCCGGTGGACGACGGCCCCGGCTGACGGCGGTCAGAAGAGCCGCACGCCCTGCCGCTCGAGGGTCGTCTGTACGCGCCCGACGTCCACGTTGCCGGTGGTCACGCCGTCCCTGAGCGACACCGCGGCGGCCACGCCGGCGGCCTGCCCGGTCACCGCGCAGCACACCTGGCTGCGCGTCGCTGCGTGCGCGACCTTGTCGCCGGCGACGCAGCGCCCCGCGACCAGCAGGTTGTCGACGGCGTGCGGGACGAGGATCCCGTACGGTACCTGGAAGTAGCGCCCGGTGGTCGGGAGCACGAGCAGCCCGTAGCCGTCGATGAACTCGGGGAAGATGCCGATCGAGTCGGCGAAGCGTGCCTCGCCGGTGACCTCGGCCGCCGTGAGCTCGTGACGGCCTACGACCTTGCGCGAGTCACGCCCGCCGACGGCCATGCTGAAGTCCCTGAGACGCGCCGCCTCGAAGCCGGGGGCGAAGCGCCGCAGGGCCTCGAGCGCCATGAGCACGCGTCGTCGCCCCTCCATCTCGGCCCGCGTCAGGTCGCGCACGTCGGTGCAGTCGCAGTCGGCGATGTAGACCATGTTCAGGGAGGTCGCCTCGCCCGCCGCCGTCAGGCGACCCCACGTGCCGCCGAGGCCCCTGACGTCGGCCGGGATCAGGCCTGACTCGCGGGCGCGGTCGAAAGGCTCCTGGAGGTAGGGGCTGAAGAGCGCGTCCTCCTTGCCCGTCGTCTTGACCTTCCAGCGCCGCCGCCAGTCCCCGTAGGTCGGGGCCTGCTCGGCGACGTACTCGAGGAAGCGCTGCCGGTCGACGCCCACGCACGAGAACACGACGCTGACGCCCATCCTCTCGGCCGCAGGTGTGGTGCGGCAGGGGGCCCCGGCGCGCGCCGCGAGGTCGGCGTCGCCGGTGGCGTCGATGACGCGCCGCGCAAGGA